>NZ_JBFRDB010000003.1:0-243573 GCF_052113365.1 Arthrobacter sp. YAF17
TGCCCGCGGTTCCCGGGCCGGGCCCCTCAACCGCCGCTCCGGCCCCGGCCGGCAGCGCCCCGGCCGTGATCCTGGCGCCGGCGGAAGCCGCACCGTCGCCGTCGGCCAGTGCTCCCGCATCGCCGTCGGCCGCCGCCGCTTCCCCGACGGCCACTGGCGGTCCCGCCACGGCGTCGGCCAAGCCCCGGTCCGGCAGCACTTCCATGGAGGCTACGTCGACGCGCCAGGCCGCTGGGCCGTCGCCGTTGCTGGGCGCGGGCATCGGCCTCGTTGCGCTGTCCCTCGTCGCCGGTGCTGTGGTCCTGCGGATGCGGCGCGTCTGACGGCGCTGACGCCTCCCTGCCCGGAGCGCCGGATCCGACGCCGGAATCCCCATCGATGTGAAATAAAGCACTTCTACGCGCTGTAGAAGTGCTTTATTTCGACTTAGCTGAGGGGAAGGGGCAAACTGGTATCCATGAGCCACACTTCTGCCGAAACTGTCACTAAAACTGAATCAGCAAGCGAAGAAGCAGCCGAGCAGTTCTTCACGCTCTGGACGGTTTTCAAGCGCTCCGCCGACGTGCTCCGCAGCGGCGATGCTGCCGAAGAGTTCGACGCCCTCATTGCGCGGCTGGCCGAGGCAGGGGTGGTCCACCGCGGCAGCTATGACGTGTCGGCGATGCGCGCAGATGCGGACATCATGATCTGGCTGCACGGCCCCCAGCCCGAAGCCCTTCAGCGGGCCATCCGGGACATCCGCCGCAGCAAGCTTTTCACCGGCACCGAGATCGCCTGGTCCGCCATGGGCGTGCACCGCGAGGCCGAGTTCGCCAAGAACCACACCCCCGCCTTCTCCCGCGGCGTGGAGCCGGCCGAGTGGCTCTGCGTGTACCCCTTCGTCCGCTCCTACGAGTGGTACCTGCTGCCGGACGCCGAGCGCGGCGCAATGCTCCGCGACCACGGCATGCTGGGCCGTGACTTCCCCCAGGTCATCTCCAACACGGTGTCCTCCTTCGCCCTGGGCGACTGGGAATGGATCCTGGGCCTGGAAGCCCCCGACCTCGTGGACCTCGTGGACCTGATGCGCCACCTGCGGGCCACCGAAGCACGCCACCACGTCCGCGAAGAGATCCCGTTCTACACCGGCCGCCGGGTGGGCGCCGCCGAGATCGCCGAGGTCCTGTCATGAGCCCGCTGGATCCGGCGGAACCTGCAGCTGCCGTCACAGCCGTCAATGAGGTGACCGAAGCCGGCCGGATGGCCCCCAAGGAGTACGACGCCGTGCTCCTCGCCTCCTTCGGCGGGCCCGAAGGCCAGGACGACGTCATTCCGTTCCTGCGTAACGTCACCCGCGGCCGCGGCATCCCGGACGAGCGGCTCGAAGAGGTCTCGCACCACTACCGCGCCAACGGCGGCATCAGCCCGATCAACCAGCAGAACCGGGAACTCAAGGCCGGCATCGAGGCCGAGCTCGCCGCCCGCGCGATCGAACTGCCGGTGTTCTGGGGCAACCGCAACTGGGCCCCCTACATCCCGCAGACACTCCAGGACATGTACGACGCCGGGCACCGCAAGGTCCTCATGGTCACCACGAGCGCCTACTCCTGTTACTCCAGCTGCCGCCAGTACCGCGAGGACATCGGCATCGCGCTGACGGAGTCCGGCCTTGACGGGAAGCTCGAAGTCGACAAGGTCCGCCAATACTTCGACCACCCCGGCTTCGTCGAACCGTTCATCGAGGGCACAGCCGCCGGCCTCTCCGACGTCCGGGCCAAGCTGGCCGCGGACGGCACCCCCGACGCGCCCGTGCACATCCTGTTTGCCACGCACTCAATCCCCACCCGTGACGCCGAGGCCGCGGGCCGCTCCGACGCCGAGCCGCGCCACTTCGCGGAAGACTCCGCGTACGCCGCGCAGCACCTCGCGACCGGCACCGAGGTCATCCGCCGGGTGGAGGCCGAGACCGGCGACACCGCCCCCTGGTCCCTCGTCTACCAGTCACGCTCCGGTGCCCCGCACGTGCCGTGGCTGGAACCCGACATCAACGACGCCATCGAGGAACTGGCCGGCCAGGGTGTCAAGGGCATCGTGATCGTGCCGCTCGGCTTCGTCAGCGACCACATGGAAGTTGTCTGGGACCTCGACACCGAAGCCCTGGAAACCTGCGCCAGGCTGGGCCTCGCCGCGAGCCGGGTCCCGACGCCCGGGACGCACCGCAAGTTCGTCGGCGGCATCGTGGACCTCATCTGCGAGCGGACCGCCGCCAACAACATCGCCGACCGGCCCCACCTGACCAAACTCGGCCCCTGGTACGACGTCTGCCGCCCGGGCTGCTGCGCCAATTTCCGCGGCGAAAAGCCCACCATCGCAGGAGCCGACACCACCGTCGGAACCGGCCACGATCCCTACCCGGCGGCCTCCGCCCCGGCAGGCGCGTCCGCTCCGGCAGGCGGGAACGCATCATGACCGTCCGGATCGGAACCCGCGCCAGCAAACTGGCCCTCACCCAGACGCAGCAGACCGCTGACCAGCTCGCCGCCGTCGGCGGTTTCCCGGTCGAGCTGGTCCACATCCGCACCGACGGCGATGTCCTCAAGGGCTCGCTGTCCCAGATGGGCGGCACCGGCGTCTTCGTCGCCGCCCTCCGCGATGCGCTGCTGCAGGACGCATGCGACGTGGCTGTGCACTCGCTCAAGGACCTGCCCACCGGCGCCGCCCTTGGACTGACCCTCGCCGCGACACCCAAACGCGTCGACGTCCGGGACGTGCTGTGCGCCCGCGACGGGCTCAAGCTCGCCGACCTGCCCGCCGGCGGCACCGTTGGCACAGGTTCCCCGCGCCGCGCTGCCCAGCTGCGTGCCGCCCGCCCCGATCTGGACATCCGGGACATCCGCGGAAACGTGGACACCCGGCTCGGCCGCGTCCCCGGACTGCCCGGCAACACCACCGACGCCGTGGTGGAAGGCAAGAGCTGCGACCTCGACGCCGTCGTGCTCGCCGCTGCCGGGCTGCACCGGATCGGCCGGCTCGACGCTGTCAGCGAGTACCTTGAAACCGACGTCATGCTGCCCGCAGCCGGCCAGGGCTCTCTTGCGATCGAATGCCGCTCGGCCGATGCGCCGCGCAAGGCGGGATCTACCGAGGGATCGCAGGGTGTGCTGGCGCAGGCACTCGCCGCCCTCGACGATCCCGACACCCGCCTCGCCGTCACCGCCGAGCGGGCGCTCCTGGCCCGGCTGGAAGCCGGCTGCGCCGCGCCGGTAGGTGCATACGCCTACCGCAAGGGCAGCCTCCTGCACCTCGAAGCCGTGGTTTGTGCCGTCGACGGAACAGCCTTCGTCCGGGACCAGAAGGCCACGGACGGACTGACGGAAGTCGGGGCAACCCTGCTCGGGATTGAGCTCGCCGAAGTCCTGCTGGCCCGCGGCGCCGCCGACATCGCGGACCTGGCCGCTTCCTGAACCGCGGAATCCATCAGGTCATGGGACGGCACAGCGCCCGAAACGACGAGGTCCGGAACGACGGCGCCTGGAACGACGGCGCCCGAAATGACCGCGCCCGAAACGACGGCGCCCGAAATGACCCGGACCGCAGCGGGCAGCCCGGCATGAGGGCTCCGGGCGCCCGGGTCCTCGTTGCCCGCAGCCCGGACCGCGCGGCGGAGCTTGTGACCGCCCTGCGCGGCGCCGGTGCCGAACCGCTGCTGCTGCCGCTCATCGATTTCGAACTCGCCAGCGACCAGCACTCGCTGGATGTGGCTTTCGACGCCCTCGGCGCCGGTGCCTACGCCTGGCTGGTGGTCAGCAGCGTGACCACAGTCCAGGCGCTCGAGGCCAAAGCCGCCGAGCGGGGCACAACCCTCAGCAACTGGCTCCCGGGCAGCCTCCTCGTGGCCACGGTCGGACCCGCGACCCGCCGGTTCCTGGAAGGCCGCGGAGTCGCCGTCGACCTGGCACCGACCGGACAGCAGTCCGGTGCGGGGCTCATCGACATCTGGCCGGAACACCAAGGCAGCGTGCTCCTGCCGCAGGCCGACATCGCCGACCCCCGGCTCCGCCGCGGCTTGGAGGCCCGGGGCGCCTCCGTCCAGACCGTGACCGCGTACCGCACAGTCGATTACCCGGCCGACCCGGGCCGCAGCCTCGCCGTGTGCCAGCCGGCAGCGCCGCCCGGGGCCGGCTCACATCGGGACAACGGGGCAACGGTGCTCACCCCCGACCAGGCGAAGGCCGAAATCGCGGCCGGCCGGCTGCACGCCGTCGTCGCCGCGTCCCCGAGCGCTGCCCGGCGGATCCGCGAGGACCTCGCCCCGCTGGGCACCTGCCGCTTCGTGGCGATCGGACGTTCGACCGCCGCCGAGGCAGAGTCGCTTGGCCTCAGCGTCGCCTCCACCGCCGCGGAACCCACCGCCTCCGGCCTGGTTGCCGCCGTCATCCGGGCCCTGGCCAGCCAACCGTCCACACCTCATCAGCCCGTCGCCGAGCCCCCAGCAAAGGACACCATATGAGCTTCCCGACCCACCGCCCCCGCCGGCTGCGCACCACCCCGGCCATGCGCCGGCTGACCGCCGAACACCGCCTCTCGGCCTCGGATCTCATCCTGCCCGCCTTCATCCGCGAAGGCCTGAGCGAGCCGAATCCCATCGCGTCGATGCCCGGCGTGCAGCAGCACACCACGGACACCTTGAAGCGCGCCGCTGCCGAAGCCGTGGAGCTCGGCGTCGGCGGCATCATGCTCTTCGGCATCCCCGCCGTCCGCGACGCCGCGGGCACAGCCTCGCTGGACCCCGACGGCGTCCTGAACAAGGCCATCCGGGACGTCCGCGCCGAGGTCGGGGACGAACTCGTCATCATGAGCGACGTCTGCCTGGACGAATTCACCGATCACGGGCACTGCGGCGTCCTCGACTCCAACGGCTATGTGGACAACGACGCCACGCTGGAGATCTACGGCCAGATGGCCGTGGCCCAGGCGGAGGCGGGTGCGCACGTGCTCGGCCCGTCGGGGATGATGGACGGCCAGATCGGCGTGATCCGGCGGGCCCTGGAGGACGCCGGCCACGCCAACACCGCGGTCATCGCCTACGCAGCGAAATACGCCTCGGCCTTCTACGGCCCGTTCCGCGAGGCCGTCGATTCGCAGCTCAAGGGCGACCGCCGCACCTACCAGATGGACGCGGCAAACCGCCGCGAAGCGATCCTCGAAGTGGAGCTGGACCTCGAGGAAGGAGCCGACATGGTCATGGTGAAACCCGCCATGAGCTACCTCGACGTCCTCGCCGACGTCGCCGCGATGAGCCCGGTCCCGGTGGCCGCCTACCAGATCTCCGGTGAGTACTCGATGATCGAGGCCGCCGCCGCCCACGGCTGGATCGACCGCCGGGCCGCGATCACCGAATCCGTGCTGGGCATCAAGCGCGCCGGGGCCAACATGGTCCTGACCTACTGGGCGAGCGAGCTTGCCGGCTGGCTGAAGGAGTCCTAATGAACAACACGACAACCCCCGGCCCGGCATCGGGGGCGAACCCGACTGCCCCCGTGGGGCCTGGCCGCATCCTGCTGGGACTGAACACTTTCGGCGACGTGGGGGTCTTCCCCGACGGGCACCCCGTCCCGCACGCCCAGGTGCTGCGGCAGCTGCTGGAGCAGGCAGAGCTGGCGGATGAGGTGGGGCTCCATGCCTTCGGTGTGGGGGAGCACCACCGCCGCGACTTCGCAGTCTCCGCCCCGGAGGTGTTCCTCGCCGCGGCAGCGGCCAGGACCAAGCACATCCGGCTCGGCTCGGCCGTCACCGTCCTCAGCTCCGATGACCCCATCAGGGTCTTCCAGCGCTTCTCCACCGTCGACGCCATCTCCAACGGCCGGGCCGAGGTCATGCTGGGCCGCGGCTCCTTCGTTGAGTCCTTCCCGCTCTTCGGCCTCGACCTGGCCGACTACGAGGTCCTGTTCGAGGAGAAGCTCGAGCTCTTTGACAAGGTCCGCGCCCAGAAACCCATCCGCTGGGAAGGCCGCACGCGCCCTGCCATCAACGGGCTCAGTGCCTACCCGCCGCTGGAGCACCACCTCCTGCCGGCATGGATCGGCGTCGGCGGGACCCCCGAGTCCGTGCTGCGCTGCGCCGAGTACGGCTACCCGGTCATCTTCGCGATCATCGGCGGACAGCCGCGGTCCTTCGGCCCCCTGACGAACCTCTACCGCGAGGCGATGGCCAAGTACGGGCATCCGATGCAGCAGATGGCCACACATTCACCCGGACACGTTGCCGAGACCGACGAGGCGGCGCGGGACGAGTTCTTCCCGCACTGGCTCGGACAGCGCAACCTGATCGGCGCCGAGCGCGGCTGGGGGCCGGCCAGCCGGGCCGAGTTTGACGCCATGTGCACGCCCGAGGGCGCCCTCTACGTCGGCTCCCCGGACACCGTCGCCGCGAAGATCGCACTGCTGAAAAAGAACCTCGGAGTGGACCGCTTCGACCTCAAATACAGCAACGGAACCCTGCCGCACAAGGCGATGATGCGCTCCATCGAGCTGTTCGGCACCGAGGTGGCCCCCCGGGTGGCCGCCCTGCTGGCGTCTGCGCCCCCGAACTGAACTGAAAGAATAGGAACCATGACTTCCAGCCATCCTCGCAACGAGGAACTCTTCGACCGCGCCCGCCAACTGATGCCGGGCGGCGTCAACTCCCCGGTCCGCGCGTTCGGCTCCGTGGGCGGGACCCCGCGCTTTATGGTCTCCGCCAAAGGCCCGTACCTGACCGACGCCGACGGCGACGAGTATGTCGACCTCGTCTGCTCGTGGGGGCCGGCGCTGCTGGGACATGCCCACCCGGCCGTCCTCGCCGCCGTGCACGCCGCGGTCGACCGCGGGCTGTCCTTCGGCGCCTCCACCCCGGATGAGGCCACCCTCGCCGCGATCGTCCAGGAGCGCGTCCCGGCCGCCGAGCGGGTCCGGATGGTCTCCACCGGCACCGAAGCGACCATGACCGCCGTCCGGCTGGCCCGCGGCTTCACCGGCCGGAACCTCATCATCAAGTTCGCCGGCTGCTACCACGGCCACCTGGACGGGCTCCTCGCCGCCGCCGGCTCCGGCCTCGCGACCCTTGCGCTGCCCGGCTCGGCCGGCGTCACCGCAGCCACGGCCGCCGAGACCCTGGTGCTGCCCTACAACGACCTCGACGCCGTCGAAGCCGCCTTCGCCAAGCACGGCGACAGCATCGCCGCCGTCATCACGGAGGCCGCGCCGGCCAACATGGGCGTAGTGACCCCGGGCGAGGGCTTCAACGCCGGGCTGGCCCGGATCACCCGCGACCACGGCGCCCTGCTGATCCTCGACGAGGTCCTCACCGGTTTCCGCACCGGCTACTCCGGCTACTGGGGCCTCACCGGCGGGGCGGCCGGCGCCGCCGAGCCGTGGGCCCCGGACCTGCTGACCTTCGGAAAGGTGATCGGCGGCGGCATGCCGACGGCGGCCCTCGCCGGCCGCGCCGAGGTCATGGACTACCTTGCCCCGCTGGGACCGGTCTACCAGGCCGGCACGCTCTCCGGGAAYCCGGTGGCRATGGCCGCCGGCGTCGCTACCCTCACCCACGCCACGCCCGAGGTCTACTCCTTCGTGGACGCCCGGTCGCTGGAACTCTCTGCAGCCCTGTCGTCGGCGCTGGACTCGGCGGGCGTGGACCACTCCATCCAGCGCGCCGGGAACCTGTTCTCCGTGGCCTTCGGGACGTCCGCCCGCGGCGTGCACAACTACGAGGACGCCCAGGCCCAGGAAGTCTTCCGGTACGCGCCGTTCTTCCACTCCATGCTGGACTCCGGGGTCTACCTGCCGCCGTCGGTCTTCGAAGCCTGGTTCCTCTCCGCCGCGCACGACGACGCCGCGATGAACCGGATCTTCGACGCCCTGCCCGCCGCCGCCAAGGCCGCGGCCGCCGCGAAGGCCTAGGCCCAAAGGCAGCAGAAGCTAAAGGCGGCGTTACGGCGTCGTCGTTAAACACTTTGGGCACCCGCCGCGGCGGGTGCCCAAAGTTGTTAAGCGGAGTCTGAACCGGGGACTAGAACGCCACGGTCACGTCACCGTTGGGCCATTCCTTCTCGATGAAGGCCTTGACCTCGGGGGAGTGCAGGAGCTCGTCGAGCTTCTTGATGCGCACATCGTCCTTGGAGTCCTCGCGCCAGGCCAGGAAGTTGGCGTAAGGGTTGTTCTCCACGGACTCGACCGCGAGGGCGTCCTTGGTGCTCAGGCCGGCCTTGAGGATGAAGTTGCCGTTGATCAGGGCCAGGTCGACTGACGGGTCCTTGAGGTCGTTGATCAACAGTTCCGGCTGGTTCTCCGAGAACTTAAGCTTCTTCGGGTTCTGCTCATCAGTCAGCGTGATCACCGAGGAGTCATCTTTGATGTCCTTGACCAGGCCGGCGACCTGGAGGACCTTGAGGGCCCGGACCTGGTTGGACGGGTCATTCGTGATGGCCACCTTGGCGCCGTCCTGGATGTCCTTGATGTCCTTGACCTTCTCGGAGAACGCGGCGTAGGGCTCGATGTGGATTCCTTCGCCGTGCCCGAACTTGTAGCCCTTGGTCTTGACCTGGTCTTCGTACCAGGGAAGGTGCTGGTAGTAGTTGGCGTCCAGGGAGCCGTCGCTGAGTGCGGTGTTGGGCGTCTGGTAATCCTCGATTTCCTTGATGTCCAGCTTCAGGCCGGCCTTGGGGGCGAGGTCCTGGTTGATGAACTCGAGGATCTTCGCCTGCGGCACGGGGCTGGCGCCGACCTTGAGCGTGACGGGCTTGGCCGGATCCAGGGCAGTGGTCTGGGCGCTGGGGGTGGACGAACCACCGCAAGCCGTCAGCGCCAGGGCAGTGACAATGCCGGTGGCCAGGAGGGTGAGTGACTTACGCATTGGATGCGTTCCTTTCGAAATAGCTGGATTCACGACGACGACGCCGTGGTCCGCGCAGATGCAGAGGGCGGCTACCCGCTGCAGGGTTAGGAGGTGAGTCCGGCGTCAGCGGTGGTCGAGGCTGCGTGAGATCCGCTCGCCGACCAGCTGGATGACCTGGACCAGGACGATGATCAGCACGATGGTGACGAGCATGACCGTGACGTCGAAGCGCTGGAAGCCGTAGTTATATGCGAGCTTGCCGAGGCCGCCGCCGCCGACCAGGCCTGCCATCGCGGAGAACCCCACGAGGGTGACCACCGTGGTGGTGGCGGCCGCGACGAGGGCGGGGAGGGATTCGCGCAGCATCACCTTGTTGATGACCTGCATCTTGGTGGACCCCATCACCTGGGCGGCGTCGATCTTGCCGTGGTGCACATCGCGCAGGCAGTTTTCCACCAGCCGGGCGAAGAACGGGATGGTGCCGATCGACAGTGACACCGAGGCGGCCACCGGGCCGAGGCTGGTGCCGGTCAGGGCGCGGGCCAGCGGAATGAGGGCCACCATCAGGATGGCGAACGGGATGGAACGGGTGATGTTGACGATCACGTCGCTGAGGATCCGGTTGGTGACCGGCATCGGGCGGAGTCCCCCCGGGGCGGAGACGTGCAGGAACACGCCCAGCGGCAGGCCGATCAGCACGGTGAAGAAGGACGATATCCCCACCATCTGGAGGGTTTCGATGATGGCCTCGGGCAGGGCCTTGGCCAGGACGGGATTGCTGAAGATGTCGTTCATGAGTTACCTCCCTGTTCCCCGTTGGTGAGGACAGAGGCCGGCACGGCAGAGCCGGCGGTGTCGGGGTCCTGGGCTGCGGCGGAGGCCGAACACTTCGCGCCGATGCCGCGCTCGTGCAGGTAGGCCAGCACGGCGTCAGCGTCCGCGGTTTCGGCCAGCTGAACACGCAGGTGGCCGAACTGCTGGCCGCCGAGGGTCTCCACGCTGCCGGCCAGGACGTTGATGTCAATGTCGAAATGCCGGGCGACGCCGGTAAGGACGGGTTCCTTGGCGCTGTCGCCGGAGAACAGGATCTCCAGCACCGGCCCGCGCTGCAGTGCACCCGTCAGGGGCTCGGACGCCGGCAGCGGCAAGAGTGCCTTGGCAAGCTTGCTGTCCAGGTCCCCCGCGACGTCCCGAAGGGCGCCGTGCTCGACGATGCGGCCACGGGAGAGCAGCGACACGGATTCGCAGACACGCTTTACGACGTTCATCTCGTGCGTGATGATCAGCACGGTGAGCTGCAGACGCTTCGTGAGGTCCTGGATCAGGTCCAGGATTTCGTCCGTGGTGGCCGGGTCCAGGGCAGAGGTGGGCTCATCGCACAGGAGCACGTCCGGGTCCGACGCCAGCGCCCGGGCGATGCCGACACGCTGGCGCTGGCCGCCTGAGAGCTGCGAAGGGTAGGCATTCTCGAACCCTTCGAGGCCGACGAGCTTCAGGAGCTCAGCCACCCGGGTCCGGATCTTTTCCTTCGGAGTTTTCACGAGTTCAAGGGGATGCGCCACGTTGCCGGCCGCGGTGCGGGAGTCCATCAGGTTCGCGTGCTGGAAGACCATGCCGATGCGCCGCCGCGCGGCCCRTATTTCCGAGTCCTTCACGGAGCTGAGCTCGGTGCCGTCAATGCTGACGGAGCCCGACGTCGGACGGTCCAGCAGGGTCAGGCAGCGCACGAGGGTCGACTTGCCGGCACCCGAATGGCCGATGATGCCGTGGATGGAGCCCTTGGGCACCGAGAGGGTGACGCCGTCGAGGGCTACCACCTCTTTTTTGCCCTGCTGGTAGACCTTGCGCAGGTCAGTAACTGTGATCATCTATCCCTTGGCGGTTTGGGGTCGGCGCGGCATAACACACGCCGGGTTCTGAACTAAATTATGTCAGGGGCGCCATTTGGCATCCACTTGCGCATTTAGTTCGTCACAAAGGGTRAAACGATGCGGATAATTCAGCTGATCGCCCGGTTGCCCGGGCGGCGCGGCTGCGCCTCCCCGGTTCCCGGAATCCCTGACAGCGGCGTCGGGGCGTGGCGGGGGCCGGGACGGGCTGTGATTTCCGTCCCAACGACTTGCGCGGCGGTGGCCGGACCTCCCGCACGACGCACTGCCCGGGCGGTCGCCGGGGCGGTGCGTCGGACGAAAACCCGCCGGGCTAGAAGTCCCCGCGGCTGGCGTCCTCGGGCGGGAGGACCGGCCAGTCGCCCTCGATGACGGCGGCGGGCTTGGATTTGCGCAGGTAGCTCTGGAAATCCGAGGCCTGCGCGGAGGCCCATTCGACCTGGAGCTGGTGCAGGTGGCTGGCCGGCATCCGCAGCTTGGGGAACTTCCCGGCCATGGCGTCGAGCATACGCAGGGTGGCCAGGGCGTCAGCCGCCGAGGTGTGGGCGTTGTCCAGGTTCACCCCGTACTCCTCGCACAGGGCAGTGAGGGTGCGCTTGCCCTTGCGGTAGCGGTCCACCTGCTTGTTCATGATGTACGGATCCAGCACGGGGAAACGGCTCAGCTGCGGCACGCCGTAGCGGGCCGATTCCGCGGCGAGCACGGTGAAGTCGTAGCTGGCGTTGAACGCGATGACCGGCACCCCGGTGTCGAAGAGCTCCTGCAGCACGGCGGCGACCTCCCGCGTCACCTCCGCGGCGGGGCGGCCTTCGCTGCGGGCACGCTCGGTCGTGACGCCGTGGATGTCACTGGCCTCCGTCGGGATTTCGACCCCCGGATCGGCGAGCCACTCGTGCTCGTTGATGATCCCACCCGTGGCGTCGACCACGGTGATGGACGCCGTGACGATCCGGGCGGCACGGGAGTTCCGTCCGGTGGTTTCAAGGTCGAAGGCTGCGCGGGGGAGGGTGTTCCAGGTGCTCATGCTTCAACGCTACCTGCTGCCACCGACGGTAATGCGCCGCCACCCCGTGCCCCGCACGGCGCCGCCTGACTTGCGGCCGCAGCGGCTGAACCGGGGCGAAGCGGACCTGCGCGGTGGGCGGTCGGCGTCGTCCGGACGCTAGGCTTGTGCCATGCGGATGGAGTATGTGGAAGCGGTGCTGGAAGTGGTGGCATTGATCCCTGCAGGCACCGCGGTGGCGTATGGCGACGTCGCCGAACTCCTCGGTTCCGGCGGTGCCCGGCAGATCGGTTCCGTCATGAGCCACCATGGCAGCTCCGTGCCCTGGTGGCGGGTCCTGAAGGCCAGCGGAGACGCGCCTCCGGGGCACGAGCGCGAGGCCCTTGCCCTGTACCTGCAGGAAGGCACCCCGCTGCTGGGCAGCTATGCCGAGTATCTCCGGGCCGGCGAGGGACGCTGGCGCGTGGACCTCATGGCCGCCCGCTGGGCACCGGGCGACGGAGAGTTCGACATGATCGACGCGGTTGCCGAACGGCTGGAGCGCTCCTTGCATAAACTGTCGGCCCCCGATGATGAAATGACTGTGTGAGCATCCCCAGCCAGAATCCTGAGTCCGCCCCGCCCACAGCAACACAGCCCACAACAGCCCAGCCCACAGCAGCACCGCCGACGTCGGCCGTGCCCTCGAAGGGCGGGCCGCGTCCTGCCCGGTCCGGCACCTCAGGCAGCTCCGGTTCCGCGCTGCGCCTGCTGCCGCCGCGCAAGCTGCACAGCGCGGTGCCTGTGCTGTCCGCGGACCAGCTCGCCGCCGTCGACGTGCCCCACGGCTCCGGTCCCGTCCTGATCCCCGGCGCGCCGGGGACCGGCAAATCGACGGTGCTCGTGGAAGCGGCCGTCCGGCGCGCGCAGCGGGACGGCCTCGACCCGGAACGGATGCTCATCCTCGCCCCCGGACGCCTCGCCGCCGATTCGCTCCGGGACCGCTTCACCGCGCGGCTGGACCGCAGCTTGAGTACGACGCCGGCCCGCACCTGGGCGTCGTACGCCTTCGACCTGATCCGGCGCGCCAAGGCGGAGGGAATCCTGCCGCTGCCCCGCCCGCCGAAACTCCTGTCCGGCCCGGAGCAGGACCTGATCATCAAGGAACTGCTCGAAGGGCACGCGCAGCCCGGGCTCGAGTTGCCCTGGCCGGAGGACCTGGGCGCGGCCCTGCAGACCCGCGGCTTCCGGCAGGAGGTSCGSCAGCTCTTTGACCGGATCATCGAATCCGGACGGACCGCCGAGGACCTCGTGGTCCTCGCCCGCCGCTGCCACCGGCCGGACTGGGTCGCCGCGGCGGCCCTGTACGCCGAGTACCGCGACGTGCTGGACCTGCGCATGCCCGAATCCTTTGACCCGGCCGGCATCATCACCGCCGCACGCCAGATCTTCCAGGACGAACCGGACTTCCTGGCCGCCGAACGCGACAGGCTCCAGCTGGTCCTCGTGGACGACATGCAGGAAGCCAACCCTGCCGTGTTCGAGCTGCTCGCGGATATCGCCGCGGGCAAGGACGTCCTCATCACCTCATCGCCGGACACGGTGGTCCAGGGCTTCCGCGGCGCCCGCCCGGACCTCGTGGCGGAGCTTCCCCGGTTGCTCGCCCCCGCCGGCGGCACCGTCATCGAAAGGCCGCTCTGGACCGCGCACCGCCACACTCCGGCCGTCGCGGACGCCTGGCTCTCCGTCGCCGGGCGGATCTCCCGCCGGGCCGGCGGGCAGTCGGCGCGGCGGCTCGAACAGCCCCGGGATTCCGGCCCCGCCGGCGGCACAGTGGAGGCGCACCTGCTGCCGTCACCGGTGCACGAACTTCGGTATGTCGCCCAACGGATCCTGGAAGCCCAGCTGAACGACGGCCGCGAACTCGGTGACATCGCCGTCATCGTCCGCAACGGCGGCCAGCTCAGCCAGCTGCAGCGCTACCTCGCCGGCCAGGGTATCCCGGTCCGGATCCCCGTGGCCGAATCCGCGGTCCGTGACGAAGTCGCCGTCCGGCCCCTGCTCGACGCCTATGCCGTAGCCCTGGACCCGGCACTGCTGAGCCCCGAGGCGGCCGTGGCGCTGCTGACCTCGCGGATCGGCGGCGCCACCGCGATCGAGCTGCGGCGCCTGCGCCAGTCCCTGCGCCGGGAGGAGCTCCTGGGCGGCGGCGGCCGCACCAGCGATGTTCTCCTCGTCGAGGCGCTGCTCGAACCTGGCGCGCTGGCCACCCTCGGCATCGAGGGGCACTCCGCGCGCCGGATTGCCCGGATGATCCAGGCCGGCCGGGACGCGGCCCAGGCTCCCGGCGGCAACGCAGAAACCGTGCTGTGGGCGCTCTGGAGCTCTACCGGCCTCGCCTCCCGCTGGACCGAGACGGCGCTGGCCGGGGGAGCGGCAGGGGCCCGGGCGGACCGGGACCTCGACGCCATGATGGCTCTCTTCCACACCGCCGAGCGCTTCGTGGACCAGCTGCCCGGATCCGGCCCGGAACAGTTCCTCGAGTACCTGCTCAGCCAGGAACTCCCCATGGACACCCTCGCCGCACGGGCCCAGCTGGAGGACGCCGTGGAACTCATGACACCGGCCAGCGCCGCCGGCCGGGAATGGCCCGTGGTCATCGTCCCCGGCCTGCAGGAAGGCGTGTGGCCCAACACCCGGCTCCGCGGCGAACTGCTCGGCAGCACGCTGTTCGCCGACGCGGTCGAACACGGCGTGGACTATGCCCTGCAGCTGGATCCCCTCAGTCGACTGCGCGAAATCCGCTATGACGAACTGCGCAGCTTCTCCACCGCCGTGTCACGGGCGCAGGAGGTGCTGATCTGCACCGCCGTGTCCTCGGAGGACGAGCAGCCCTCCTCGTTCCTGGACTACGTGGTGCCGCTGGACCCGGACCAGGACCGGCGCGGTTTCACCCCGGTGGAGCGTCCGCTCACACTGCGCGCCCTCGTCGCCGAACTGCGCCAGTACGCCCAGCTCGACGCCGGAGTCCCCGAAGCGCTGGAAGCCGGCGCCGTGCTCGGTGCCCTGGCCGCCGCCGAGCCGCCCGTCCCCGGCGCGCACCCCGCGAGCTGGTGGGGCCTGGCGCCGCTGTCCACCGAGGAGCCCCTCGTTCCCCCGGGCGGCACCGTCTATGTGTCGCCGTCGAAAGTGGAAACCGTGCAGAAGTCGCCGCTGGACTGGTTTGTCCAGGCGGCCGGCGGCGAGGCCGCCACCGACTTTGCCCGCAGCCTCGGCACCCTGGTCCACGCCATCGCGCAGGACCTGCCGGATGCCTCCGGCAGCGAATACGTGGCCGAGCTGGTACGCCGCTGGCCGGCGCTCGGGATGAAGGACAACTGGGAAGGCAAGCTGGACTTCCAGCGCGCCGAAAACATGGTCCGTAAGCTCGCCCAGTACGTGCTGGTGATGCGCAGCGAGGGCCGGTCCCTGGTGGGCGTCGAGCAGGACTTCGAAGTGAAACTCCCGGACGTTGCGGCCTCGGCCCGCAGCGTCGGCGCCGATGGCGACAACGCCGCCGAGATCGAGGGCGAATCGTGGCCGGCCCGCCCGGCCGTGCTCCGCGGCCAGGTCGACCGGCTGGAGATCGACGCGGAGGGGCGGCTCGTCGTCGTGGACCTCAAGACCGGCAAGCGGCAGCCGGGCAAAGCCGATCTCGAGCGGCATCCGCAGCTTGGCGCCTACCAGGCGGCCGTGCTGGCCGGCGGATTTGCCGGCCCCGACGACGGGCCGCCCCCGCTCCCCGGCGGGGCCGTCCTGGCCCAGCTCGGCACCACCACCAAGAGCCCGGGCATCCAGGCCCAGACACCGCTGGACCCGGCGGAGAACTGGGCCCTGGACATGGTGGGCGATGCCGCGCGGGTCATGTCCGGAAGCACCTTCGAGGCCCGCCACGATCCGTCCAAGGGCGGCCACGGCGGCCACGGCTGCCGCCTTCCCGAAGTCTGCCCGCTGTGCGTGCGGGGAAAGCAGGTCACCGAATGAGCGCCGAGACAACCACGGCGGCAGGGCCGGAGGCTGCCACGCGGCCGGACGCCATGCCGCGGCCGCGGTTTACCCCCGAGGAGCTCTCCGCCATGCTGGGGGAAAAGAACAGCCCCACCGCCGAACAGTCGCACATCATTTCCTCGCCGCTGTCACCCCGGCTCGTTATTGCCGGCGCCGGGTCGGGCAAGACCGCCACCATGGCCGACCGTGTTGTGTGGCTCGTCGCCAACGGGTGGGTCCGGCCGGAGGAAGTGCTCGGCGTGACCTTCACCCGGAAAGCCGCCGGGGAGCTGGCCACCCGCATCCGCGCCAAGCTGGCCGCGCTGCAGCGCATCGCCGCGGCCGACACCCAGAACCAGGTCTTCCCCGCCGGACTGCTCAGCACCGACGCCCTGGAACCCAAGGTCTCCACCTACCACTCCTACGCCAGCGGGATCGTGTCCGATTACGGTCTCCGGCTCGGCGTCGAACGGGATGTCGTGCTGCTCGGCGGCGCCCAGTCCTTCCAGCTCGCCAGCGAAGTCGTGGAGGCGTTCGACGGCGACTACGAACACTTCCGCGCCGCCAAATCCACCCTGGTCAAGGCCGTCATCCAGCTCGCCGGCGAGTGCGCCGAACATCTCCAGGACCCGTCCGGGGTCCGCGGCTGGCTGCTGGACCGGGTGGCCGAGTTCGAATCTCTGCCCTATCTCGCCACGGCCAAGAAGAACCCCAGCCAGGCGGCGGGGGAGCTCAGCGGGCTGCTGCGCACGCGGGCCAGCGTCGCGGAGATGGTGGGACGCTACACGGACGCGAAGCGCGCCCGCGGCGCCCTGGACTTCGGCGACCTCGTGGCCCTCGCGGCCCGTGTCGCCAACGAGATCCCGGTCGCCGCGGAAATCGAAAGGCAGCGTTACAAGGTGGTGCTCCTGGATGAGTTCCAAGACACCTCGCACGCCCAGCTGGTCCTCTTCTCCCGGCTGTTCGGCGACGGCCACGCGGTCACGGCGGTGGGGGACCCGAACCAGTCCATCTACGGGTTCCGCGGCGCATCCGCCGGCCAGCTCTTCCACTTCGTCCGCGAATTCCCGGTACGGCTTGCCACAGACGAATCTGCGGACGAATCTGCGGGCGGCGGGGTTCCCGAGTCCGGCGCTGCCGGCACGGACAACACCGCGCGCTTTGCCGTGGCGCCGACGTCGTACCTCACCACCGCGTGGCGCAACGGCCGGAATATCCTCGCCGCCGCCAACGTCATCTCGGCACCGCTCAGCCAGGCCGCAGCCCAGACCGGCCCGGCCGGCGAGCGCGACACCGCCGGCGGCGTCGAAGTGCCGCCGCTGCAGCCCAGCCCGGCCGCGGTCCAGGGCCGCGTGCTGATGGGCCGCTTCGGCACCGACGAGGACGAGGCAACGGCGATCGCGGACGACGTGTTGAAGTTCCGGGTGACCGACTTTGACGCCTCGGCAGCGGAGCCTGAGCCTCCCGCCATGGCCGTGCTGTGCCGGCGGCGCGCCCAGATGGAATGCATCCGCCGCGAGTTCGAGGTGCGCGGGATCCCGTATGAGATCGTCGGCCTCGGCGGGCTCCTGGACACCCCCGAGATTGTCGACCTGGTCGCGACCCTCCGCGTGCTGGCCGATCCGGGCCGCTCTGACTCGCTCATGCGCCTGCTCGCCGGGGCGCGCTGGCGGATCGGCGCCGCGGACCTGATGGCCCTGCGGGACTGGTCCAGCTTCCTTGCCCGGCGCCGCGGCCGGCCCGGCAGCACGGACGACGACGCCGCCGACGACGTTGCAGAGACTGCCGTGATCGAGGGTGACCTCACCGACGCCGCCAGCCTGGTCGAGGCCCTTGACTGGCTGCCGCGCGAGGACTGGACCTCGGCGCACGGCCGCCGGCTGAGCCCCGAGGCGCTGGAACGCCTGCACCGGCTCTCGGCCGAGCTGCGGCAACTGCGCGGCTACATGGGCGATGACCTCACGACCCTCCTCGGCGAGGTGGAGCGGGCCATGCTTCTGGACATCGAAGTGGCCGCGCGGCCCGGAATCAGCATCCACCAGGCCCGCCGCAACCTGGACGCCTTCCAGGACGCCGCAGCCGGGTTCCTGTACACGTCACATCGGGTCGATGTGCTCGCCTTCCTGGCCTGGCTGGAGGCCGCAGCCGCCGAAGAGAACGGCCTTGACGCCGCTGCACCGGAGGTGAACCACGAAGCGGTGCAGCTTCTGACAGTCCATGCCTCCAAAGGCCTGGAATGGGACGTGGTCTTCGTGCCCGGGCTTAATGCCGGGGCGTTCCCCAGCAGCCGGGATTCGCGCTGGAGCAGCGGCAGCGCCGCGCTGCCGTGGCCGTTGCGCGGGGACCGCGCGGACCTGCCGCAATGGGACCTCGACCACCCGGACCAAAAAGGCTGGCTCGACGCCGAGAAGGAGTTCAAGTCCGCGGTGCAGGTGCACGGCGAGGCCGAGGAACGTCGGCTCGCCTACGTGGCTTACACCCGGGCCAAACACGTGCTCTGGGTTTCCAGCGCCGCATGGGTCGGCTCCCGCGCCGGCATGGCCGACATGTCGCCCTTCCTGGCCGAGCTTGAGATTCTTATTCCCGACGGCGCCGCCGGGATCCACCCCCAGTCCGTCAGTGAGGAATCGCTGCCGGACGAGAGCCCGCTGACCTCGGAACTGGAAGTGGCCGGGTGGCCGTATGACCCGTTTGAGGGGCCGACCGATCCGCGCACGGGAGCCCGGCTGCGGCTGGTTCCGGGCCGGCGTGCGGCCATGCAGTCCGCGGCGGCACGCGTGCTGGAATCACTCGATTCCGGAGTGCTCGTGGCTGCCGCGGCTGAGGCAAGCGGCACTGATCCGGGACGGCGCCGGCCCCTTCGCGGCCCGGCCGGCGGCTGGGCGCTCGAGGCCGCGACCTTGCTGGAGCGCCGCTCCCGCCGCACCCTGATGCAGGATGTGCACCTCCCGGGCCACATCTCCGCGTCCACCCTGGTGGATCTGGACGACGACGCCGGCTCCGTCGTCGCCCGGCTGCGTCGTCCGGTCCCGCGGGAACCGGGAATGTCCGCCCGCAAAGGCACCGCTTTCCACGCCTGGGTGGAGGAGTACTTCGGCACCGCCGGCATGCTGGACCTCGGTGAGGCGGCAGGCTCCGACGACCATATCGACGAGGCCTACGGACTGGACACCATGGTGGAGACCTTCCGCCGGTCCGAGTGGGCCAACCGCGCCCCGGCCCACGTCGAGGTGCCGGTGGAGACCCGGATCGGTGACGTCGTGGTCCGAGGCCGGATCGACGCCGTCTTCCGCGATGCCGACGGCCGCTGGGACCTGGTGGACTGGAAGACCGGCCGCCGCCCGTCCGCCGCCCAGCTCAAGACCAAGGCCGTGCAGTTGGCTGTGTACCGGCTCGCCTGGGCCCGGCTCAAGGACGTTCCCCTGGACCAGGTCCGGGCAGCGTTCTACTACGTGGCGGACAACCAGGTGGTCCGCCCGCACGATCTGGGCTCAGCGGAACGGCTCGAACAAATCGTGGCCACGGCCCTGGGAGCAGGCTAGCGGGACTTCGCCTCGACCACCGTGAGAGCGGTGGTCGACGTGTCGTCGGCAGCGCGAACCTGGTCTGCAGGGGCCACCGCGGCAGCATCGGCCGGAACCGGACCGTCTGCCTGAACCGGCTGAACTGCACCGTCTGCTGGCACTGCACCCTCTGCTTGAACTGCACCGTCTGCTGGATCGGCGCTGTCTGGCTGAACCTGACCGTCTGCTTGAACTGCGCCGTCTGCCTGAACGTGACCGTCTGCCTGAACTGCGGCGATCGACTGCGTCGAGGTGTCTTCGTCGGACTTCTCGTCGGCGGCCGGTTCGTCGACGGGGATTGCCGTCACTGAGACGCTGGAGACCTTGTGGGCCGCAGGCCCGGCCTGCCCGGCGCCGTCGGCGGTGCCGGCACGCTCCTCTTCGCCGGCGCTGTCGATTTCGACGCTGTCGGCCGCGCCGTCGGTGTCAGGGGCGTCGACAGGGATCGGCGTCACCTGGACGGCAGGCATCGCGCTGCCGGTTGGAACGGCGGCAAGCCCGGACACCGAATCCGGGGCCAGCAGCGTGACCTTGCTGACGGCCGGGAGCGGCGCATCGTCCGGTCGCGGTGCATGGCCAGGATCAGGGGCGGGCCCCGGCGCCGGGAGTGGTTCAACACTGATCGGCTGCCCGCCGTGTTCGGCGACGTCGTCGGCGAGCACGGTCAGCATGGACTCGGCCTCGTCGATCATGTCCTGGTTCCCGGCGGCGAGGCCCTTGACGAGGTACTGCGCCAAGGCGAATTCCGCGGAGAGCGCTGCACGGCGCAACAGGTGGGCGTCGGGCACGTCGCGGCGGGAGGAGGTGTAGTGCTCCAGCACGGAGTCCACGAAATCCTGGTCGTTGGATGCGACGAGCCAGGCCATGTCGTCGGCCGGGTCACCGATGCGCAGATCGGTCCAGCCGGTCACGGCGGTGACGCGGTCGCCGTCGACCATCAGGTTGTCCTCGTGGAGGTCCCCGTGGACCACGCAAGGGTTGAAGCGCCACAGGGAGACGTCTTCGAGGGCATGTTCCCAGCGCCGGAGCAGCAGCGGCGGAATCTTGCCGGTGGTCGCGGCCTGGTCCAGTTCGTTGAGCCGGCGCTGGCGGAACTCGTTGGGCGTGTAGCTGGGCAGATCGGCGTTGCTGACCAGCGAGTGGGGAAGGTCATGGATGGCGGCGAGGGCCGCGCCGATTTCGCGGGCGACCGCGGGGGACGCGGCGCCGAGTTCTTCAACCGACTGCGTGGAACCGGCCAGATGGGAGTACACGAAAGTGCTCAGCGGTCCCTGCCGCACCGTGCCGGCAATGGTGGGCATCAGGAAGGGGAGCTCGGCCCGGATGGCCGGGACGAAAGCGCGGAGCACCAGGAATTCCGTTTCCAGCCGGGCACTGGCCTCGGCGTGGCGCGGCGAGCGGACGCGCCAGCGCTTGCCTTCGGAATCCACGAGTAAAGCCGAATCGAAGTCTGCCGGATCGTCGGGCGCAGAGCTAACGGCGGTCGGGGTCAGTCCGGGGACTGCCGCGGTTGCCACAGCTGCCAGTTCGATTGGTTTTCTTCTCACTCTTCCACGGTAGATTGACCGGCGCCGAAGACTGCGATGCACCACGGCGAGTCTGAAAGATCAGGAATAAATTGCGCCCCGGGAATCCGTTGCCAAACCGCCCCGGCGGCCGCCCGCCGGGCACGTGCGGATGCCCACATACGAGGGAGAAAAATGTCATTTGTCAGCGCGAGTCAGTACGGTGGGTACATGAGTCTTGCGGAGTCACCGGCGCCCAATCACCAAGCCCGGACGGGCACGTTAACCTCCGCGCACCCCGGCCCGGCAGCCAACTTGCTCGAAGACTTCGCCCTTCCCGTGCGGCCGGCGCTGATCGACCGCGGATCAGCGGCCCGGCTGAAGCCCGGAATGCTTGAGGCGCTCATGGCCGCCGGTGGCGCACGCGCCATGGTGCTGTCCGGCCGGCAGGCCCTCGTCGACGGCAACAGCCTGGTGCTGCTGGATGCGGCCGAACTGGCCCGGCACCTGCGGGACACTGCCTACGCCCCCGAACAGCTGATCTATCTGGGTTCTGCCCTGCCAGGCACGGATCTCGCCGCGGGCACCGAACTGGTGCTGTTTATCCTGCCGCAGCAGTTCGAGGTCCAGGCCGAGGAATTCGAGGCCCACATTGCCGGCATCCCCGAGGGCGCGCAGTGGGCCGGGTTCCGTGACGTCGCGGCGGCGCTGAACCCCACAGACACCGCCATCTTCGTCGAAGCCAGCGCCATCGCGAACTGGCACGCCACCCACACCCACTGCCCGCGCTGCGGGACCCCAACGGCGCCGGAAGCCGGAGGCTGGGTACGCCGTTGCCCCTCGGACGGCTCAGAGCATTACCCGCGGACCGATCCGGCCATCATTGTCACTGTCGTCGGACCGGACGGCCGGCTGCTGCTCGGCGGCGGCGGCCCGCTGGATGCCAGGAACTACTCCACCCTCGCCGGCTTCGTCGAGCCGGGGGAGTCCCTGGAACAGGCCGTCGTCCGGGAGATCGGCGAGGAAGTCGGTGTGCGGGTCACCGCGTGCCAGTACCTCGGGTCCCAGTCGTGGCCCTTCCCCGCCTCGCTGATGCTCGGTTTCACCGCCACCACCGAGGACACCGAAGCCACGCCCGACGGCGTCGAAGTCACCCGGGCACGCTGGTTCAGCCGGAGCGAACTGCAGGAAGCAGTGCTCAGCGGCGACATCGTCATCTCCAGCAGGCTGTCCATTGCCCGGTCCCTGATCGAGCACTGGTACGGCGGTGTCATCCAGGACCGCGCGGACACCGCATGAGGCCCTCGTGACAACACCCAACGGCACCGACCCGCGGCAGATCCTCCGCCGCGGCGCATCCACAGGACATCCTCGAACGGCTGAGCAGCAAAAGTGAACACAGATATCTTCCAGTCCAGCGCCTTCCCGTCCGGCGACGGGGTGCCGGAAGCGGAACCCCTCGCGCCGGACAACCGCTCCCTTGAGGAGCGCATCCTCGGCGGCCTCGACGCCGAACAACGCGACGTCGCCAGCACCCTGCAGGGACCCATGTGCGTCCTCGCGGGCGCAGGTACCGGAAAGACCCGCGCCATCACCCACCGGATCGCCTACGGCGTGCACTCCGGGGTGTACAGCCCCCAGCGGCTGCTGGCCGTCACCTTCACCGCCCGGGCGGCGGCCGAAATGCGCAGCCGCCTCCGCGACCTCGGCGTCGGCAACGTCCAGGCCCGGACCTTCCACGCAGCAGCGCTGCGCCAGCTCCAGTTCTTCTGGCCCCAGGCCGTCGGCGGAGTCCTGCCCAACCTGCTGGACCACAAGGCCCAGATGATCGCCGAGGCCGCCCGGCGGCTGCGCCTCAGCACCGACCGCGCCTCGATCCGGGACCTGGCCTCCGAAATCGAATGGGCCAAAGTGTCTATGCTGACGCCCGCCAACTACCTGGAAAAAGCACAGGGCCGCGGCACTCCGGGCGGCTTTGACCTGACCGCCGTCGCCCGTGTCTTCCAGTCCTACGAGGACGTCAAGACCGACCGGAACGTCATCGACTTTGAAGACGTCCTGCTGATCACCGTCGGCATCCTCCAGGAGGACCCGAAGGTCGCCGCCACCGTCCGCGAGCAGTACCGGCATTTCGTCGTCGACGAGTACCAGGACGTTTCGCCGCTGCAACAGCGGCTGCTGGAACTGTGGCTGGGCGGCCGTGACGAGCTGTGCGTCGTCGGCGACGCCAGCCAGACCATCTACTCGTTCACGGGCGCCTCGCCGAAGCACCTGCTCGGCTTCAAGGCGCAGTACCCCGAGGCCACCGTAGTCAAGCTGATCCGTGACTACCGCTCCACCCCGCAGGTGGTGAAACTGGCCAACGAGCTGCTGGGCGGCCGGCGCAGCGGCGGCCCGGCTGCCGACGCCGCCTGGGCCACGCCCCTGCAGCTCGTGGCGCAGCGCCCGCCCGGCCCGGTCCCGCAATTCACGGAATGCTCCGACGACGAGGCGGAGGCCGCCACCGTGGCGGTCAAGGTGCGCGGACTCCTCGACGCCGGCACCCCGGCCAGCCAGATCGCCGTGCTGTTCCGCACTAACGGCCAGTCCGAGGCCTACGAACAGGCGCTGGCCTCCGCCGGGATCGGCTACCAGCTGCGCGGCGGCGAACGCTTCTTCGCGCGCAAGGAAGTCCGCGACGCCATCCTGCAACTGCGGGCAGCCACCCGGGCCGTCGCGGAAACCGCCAGCCCCGAGCCGCTGGGCCAGCTCGTCCGCGACATCGTCGCCTCGCTGGGATACACCGAGGCCGCCCCGCACAGCGGCGGTGCCCTCCGGGAACRCTGGGAATCCCTCGCGGCGCTCGTGGCGCTGGCCGACGAGCTCGTGGTCAGCCGCGGTGCCCAGTTCACCCTCTCGGAGTTCGTCAACGAACTCCAGGAACGCTCCCTCGCCCAGCACGCCCCGACCGTGCAGGGCGTCACGCTCGCCTCGCTGCACGCCGCCAAGGGCCTCGAATGGGATGCCGTGTTCCTCGTCGGGCTCAGCGAGGGCCTCATGCCGATCTCCTTCGCCGACAGCCCCGAGTCAGTCGATGAGGAACGCCGGCTGCTGTACGTCGGGATCACCCGCGCCAGGGAGCACCTGTTCCTGTCCTGGTCCACGGCGCGCACGCCGGGCGGGCGCGCCAACCGCAAGCCCTCGCGCTTCCTGGACGGGCTGCGTCCCGACTCCGTGGCCAGCTCCTCGGCCCGCGGCAAGGGACCCGCGCCGCGGCGCAAGGCCGCCGTGCCGGCCACCTGCCGGGTCTGCGGGACCATGCTCTCCTCCGGCGCCGAACGCAAGGTGGGCCGCTGCAACCAGTGCCCGCCCAGCTACGAGGAGCAGACCTTCGATGCGCTCCGGCAATGGCGCAAGGACATCGCGCTCGAGGCCGACGTCCCCGCCTTCGTGGTCTTCACGGACGCAACCCTGACCGCCATCGCCGAAGCCCGGCCCGAATCCCTCGAGCAACTGGCCACGTTGCCAGGCGTGGGCCCGTCCAAGCTGGAGAAGTACGGTGAGGCAGTACTGGCAGTGCTGGTCGAAAGCGCCACCGTCTGATGGCCGGCCGCAGCACCACACGTTCCGGCGAACGGGCAGGCAGCCCGGCAACCCCCGCAGCCACGCCGCTGACCACCGCCGACGGCGCCCCGGTGGAAGTGCGGCGCTCCGCCCGCCGCCGCCGCACCGTCGCGGCATTCTGGGAAAACGGCACCGCGGTGGTCGCCATACCGGCCTCCTTCAGCCGCGCCCAGGAACGCGAATGGGTGCACCGGATGCTGGAGAAGCTGCGGCTCCAGGGGGAGCGCGGTACGCGCGGCGTCGGCAGGCGGCGTCCGCGCAGTGATGCCGCCCTGGCGGCGTACGCCGCGGAGCTCTCCGCCAGGTACTTCGGCGGCCGGGCGGTGCCGTCCTCTGTCCGCTGGGTGGGCAACCAGAACTCGCGCTGGGGGTCCGCGACGCCGTCGGACGGGACCATCCGGCTCTCCGACAAGCTTCAGCCCATGCCGCAGTGGGTGATCGACTATGTGCTCCTCCACGAGCTGGCGCACCTGCTGGTGGCCGGCCACAACGCCGCGTTCTGGCGGCTGCTCGAGGCCTACCCGGACACGGCCCGGGCCAAGGCATTCCTCGAGGGCGTCTCCTTCGCCACGTCCCGCGGCCTCGCGCCGGCCGGTGACGAGGACGACGTGGACGGCGCCTGCGAGGGCAACGTGGACGCGAACACTAAAACCGTCTGAATTCCCTGCTCGGGCTGGCCGTTCAGGTTGGCACCACAAGACCGGCCGTAGCCGGCCGGCCCGCGTCGCCGAAGACCGGCCGTAGCCGGCCGGCCCGCGTCGCCGAAGACCGGTCGCCGGCGGCACGGAAAAGCCCCGGCAGGAACCGAAGTTCCGGCCGGGGCCATCGGGTATTCAGCTAGGGCTTGGGGTTCTCGCCGTTGCCGGCTGCGTCGCCGGTTTCGGCCTCGCCGGACTCTTCACCGGCGTCACCGGGTTTCCCTGATTCCCCTGCGCCATCGGTGTCTTCGGTGCCTTCTATTGACTGACCCGCGTCCTCGGGCTCGTCGAATCCGCCGCTCAGCAGCTTCTGCAGCGCGTCGTCAACCTCGGAGTCGCTGGCCTCGGCAAGCTTCCGGCGTTCGCTGAAGCCCTTCGGGTCTTCCAGGTCTTCGGCGGTGGGCAGCAGGTCCGGGTGGTGCCAGATGGCGTCGCGGCCGTCTACACCGCGTTCGTCCTTGAGCGTGGCCCACAGCGCGGCGGCCTCTCGGAGCCGGCGCGGCCGCAGCTCCAGTCCCACGAGGGAGGAGAAGGCGTGTTCGGCCGGTCCTCCGGTGGCGCGGCGGCGCCGCACCGTCTCGCGCAGCGCGGCAGCCGAGGGCAGCATCTTTTCGGTGGCGGCCCAGCTCAGTTCATCAACCCAGCCTTCCACCAGGGCAAGGGCGGTCTCGAGCTTCTCGAGGGCCTGCTCCTGCGCGGGGGTGCGCTGCGGCATAAAGACGCCCTGCGACAGGGCCTCCTGGATGCCTTCCGGGTTGCCTGGATCCAGTTCGCGGGCGAGTTCCTCGACCTTGGACGTATCGATGTGGATGCCGCGGGCGTATGCTTCGATCGCGCCGAGGAGGTGCCCCCGCAACCAGGGAACCTGGACGAAGAGCCGGGCGTGGGCTGCTTCACGGACTGCGAGGAACAGCCGGATGTCGTTCTCCGGCAGGCTGAGGCCTTCGCCGAATTTGGCCACGTTGGAGGGCAGCAATGCCATTTCGAGGTCGGCGAGCGGGACCCCGATATCCGTGGAGCTGACAACTTCTGCCGACAGGGCGCCGATGGCCTGGCCCAGCTGCATGCCGAAGATCGCCCCGCCCATGTTCTGCAGCATTGAGGAGGCGCCGCCCATCATGGACTTCATTTCCTCCGGCATCTGTTCGGTCATGGCGGCGGACAGCGCATTCGCGATGCTGTTGGCTACCGGCTCGGTCAGGCGTTTCCAGGTGCCGAGCGTTTCTTCAACCCACTCGGCCCGGGACCAGGCCCGGCCAATCAGTCCGGTGGAAGGCAGCCCGGTGACCTGGTCAAGCCACATTTCGGCCAGCCTCAGGGCCTCATCGACTTCCCGCGACTGCTGCGCCGTGACGGACGGGTCGGAGCCGCTGGCGGCTACGCGCCGGGCGTTCTCGTGCGCCAGTTGCCAGTTGACGGGGCCATCCGACGGGGCGCTCATCATCGCCTGGACCTGGGAGAACATCTGGGCGAGGAGGTTCGGGTCGTCCGGAAGCCCCGCGGCCTTCGCCAGTTCCGCAGGGTCAATGTTCCCCATGCCCTGGCCGCCCATCAGGTTCTTCAACATTTCTGCCAGCGGATCCTGGGGTTCCTCGTCGCCATTGGACGGATTAAGTGGGTTGGAGGTCATGATCCCGCCGATCGTCGGTGTGGCTGCTTCTCACGTTCACGGTACCCCGCTGCCAGCGGGCTGTCTGCTGAAACCCCGCCACGTTCGCTGTCGGCAAAGAGCCCGGCAGCCAGCCGAGCGCGTAGTGTTAGACACTGGAATATTTGCAGGCGGCAGCCGCGGCACAGGCTGCGGACGCGGTGCGCTGACCAGGGGTCCGCAGGGTCCCCGGGCGCCGGCACGGAGAGGTCCTTCATTGACAATTACGCAGGGCGGGCAGCCCGCCAGCGAGCCGGCCGCCGGCCAGTCCCGGGGCAGACGATCGCTCCTCTCCGGACCACGTTCCGCGGGGAAGCCGGACAAGCGCTCATCAGCCATGCTGGTGTCGGGGCTGCTCGCACTGGCGCTGGGTATCACCGCGGTGAGCCTGCCCGTCCCCTACGTCGTGGAATCACCCGGCCCGACGTTTAACACTCTCGGCAGTGACAACGGCAAACCGGTCATCAATGTCACCGGCCATGAGTCGTTCCCGGCGAAAGGCAACCTGGACCTCACCACCGTCTACGTCGACGGCGGCCCCAACGGTCCGGTGACTGTCGTGGAAGCGCTGTCGGCCTGGCTCAATGGCTCCAAGGCCGTCTACCCGGAAGAACTCGTTTTCCCCACGGGGGTCACGAAGGAACAGTCACAGCAGGAGAGCGCTGTGGCGATGACCACCTCGCAGGAGAACGCCGTGGCTGCCGCCCTCAAGGAACTGGGCATTCCGTTCGAGCAGAAAATGCAGGTCGCGGGTATCCCTGAGGGGTCCGCCTCCGCCGGCAAGCTCCAGGAAAACGACGTGCTGGTGTCCATCAACGGCAAGCCGGCCACCGCGCTGAGCGTCGTCCAGGCCGAACTGGCCGCCGGAAACGGCGCCCCGGTGGACGTCGTCGTCGACCGTGGCGGCAGCAATGTGACGGCAAACATCACGCCGTCGAAGACCCCCGCAGGGCGGTTCATCCTCGGCGTCATGCTGCAGTACCAGTTCAAGTTCCCCTTCGACGTCAAGATTTCCCTCGACAAGGTCGGCGGTCCCAGCGCCGGGATGATGTTCGCCCTGGGCATTGTGGACACCGTTACTCCGGGCGATATGACCGGCGGCAAGCACATCGCGGGAACCGGCACCATCACCCCCGACGGAGCCGTTGGCCCGATCGGCGGCATCAGCCAAAAAATGCACGGCGCGCGGTCCGGCGGCGCCACGCTGTTCCTGGCACCGGCCGCAAACTGCGACGACGTCGTCGGCCATATCCCGGACGGACTGCAGGTGGTTCGGGTCGAGACCCTGGCCGAAGCGCGGAAGGCGGTCGAACTGGCCGCGTCAGGGGCCGACACATCCGGTCTTCCGGTTTGCTCCACCAACTAGACTGGCCGCGGAACTAAGATCCGCTGCCACTCGTGGCACATATGACGGCTCCGCCGCCCCTTACGGGCGGTGCCGGCGGCAGGCACGGCGCGGCAACCTGGGTTGCCGCGTCGAAGCACCGCACTGATAACCAAAAACCAGTAACTGACGACCAGCTATGAGGTACCGAGTTTGTCCCGTCCCGCCAGCACTGTCCCGCCCGGAAGACCCCAGCAACGACGAGGCGCATTGACGCCGACGTTGATTGTGGTGGCCTTGATCGTGGTCGGCTTCATTTTCTTCGCCAATGTCTGGACGGACGTCCTCTGGTACCAGCAGCTGGGCTACTTCGAAGTTTTCCTGACCGAGAACCTGGCACGCATCGCCATCTTCCTGGCCGGCTTCGCCATCATGTTCGCCGCCGTCTTCTTCGCCATCCGCATCGCCTACCATGCGCGCCCGGTGTACGCACCGGACTCGGACATCCGCGACAACCTGAACCGCTACCAGGTCCAGCTTGAACCGGTCCGACGCGTCGTTATGATCGGCCTGCCCATCCTCTTCGGACTGTTCGCCGGAAGCGCAGCCGCCAGTCAATGGCAGAGAGTGCTCTTGTTCCTGAATCAGGAACCTTTCAACCAGAACGATCCGCAGTTCGGGCTCGACATCAGCTTCTACCTGATGACCCTGCCGTTCCTGGGCTTCGTCACCGGTTTCCTGATCAGCGTCACCATCGTCGCCGGCGTCGCCGGCATCCTGACGCACTACCTCTACGGCAGCATCCGGATCATGGAACGCGGCATCTTCACCAGCCGTGCGGCGCAGATCCATCTCGCCGTCACCGGTGCCGCCTTCCTGCTCCTGCTGGGCGCCAACTTCTGGCTGGACCGCTACGCATCCGTCCAGAACAGCGGCGGCCGCTGGGCCGGTGCGCTGTACACAGACGTCAACGCCGTCATTCCCACTAAATCCATCCTGGCCGTGGCCGCGATCCTCGTCGCCGTGCTGTTCGTCGTTGCCGCAGTGATCGGCAAGTGGCGGCTCCCTGTCATCGGCACCGCCATGCTGGTCATCACCTCCATCCTGGCCGGCGGCGTCTACCCCTGGGTGATCCAGCAGTTCCAGGTCCGCCCCTCGGAGCAGACGCTCGAGAAGCAGTACATCGAGCGGAACATCAGCATGACCCGCTCGGCCTACGGCCTGGATAAGGTCCAGGAGACGGTGTATAACGCCACCACCAACGCCACCACGGGCGCCCTGGCCCCTGACGCGCAGACCACGGCCAACATCCGCCTGCTGGACCCCAACCTGATCTCGGACGCGTTCTCCCAGCTCGAGCAGTACCGCCCCTACTACCAGTTCCCCAGCGCACTGAACGTGGACCGCTACGAGATTGACGGGAAGATCCAGGACACGGTCATTGCGGTCCGCGAGCTCAACCCCGACGGCCTGAGCGCCAACCAGCAGTCCTGGTTGAACCGCCACGTTGTCTACACCCACGGCTACGGCGTCGTCGCCGCCAAGGGCAACAAGTTCACCGTCGACGGCAAGCCCGAGTTCCTGCAGTCCGGAATCCCGTCCACAGGCGTTCTCGGCGATGATTCGACCTACCAGCCGCGGGTCTACTTCGGCGAAGACTCGCCCGACTACTCAATCGTCGGCGCCCCCGACGGCGCCCCGAACCGCGAGCAGGACCGGCCCGCCGCCAAGGAAGGCGGGGGCGAAACGCAGTACACCTTCACCGGCGACGGCGGCCCGAACGTGGGCAGCTTCTTCAACAAGGTTCTCTACTCGATCAAGTTCCAGTCCTCGGACCTGCTGCTCTCCGACGGTGTGAACGCCGAGTCGCAGATCCTTTACGACCGAAACCCCCGGGAACGCGTCGAAAAGGTTGCCCCGTACCTCACCGTGGACGGCAATGCCTACCCCGCCGTCGTCGACGGCCGGGTGAAGTGGATCGTGGACGGCTACACCACCAGCCAGTACTACCCGTACTCCCAGCAGGAGCAGCTGTCCGAGGCCACGGCTGACTCGCAGACCACTGCGGGGCGGACAGCCTCCCTGCCGAACACCTCCGTCAACTACATCCGCAACTCGGTCAAGGCCACTGTGGACGCCTACGACGGAAAGGTGACCCTGTATGCCTGGGACGATCAGGACCCGGTGCTGAAGGCGTGGCAGAACATCTTCCCGACCTCGCTCAAGCCGTTCTCGGAAATGTCCGGGGCGCTCATGAGCCACGTCCGCTACCCGGAGGATCTGTTCAAGGTCCAGCGGGAACTCCTGGGCCGCTATCACGTGACCCAGGCGGACAACTTCTACACGAACAACGACGCCTGGAGCGTGCCGAACGATCCGACCGTACAGAGCGACGTAAAGCAGCCCCCGTACTACATGTCCTTGAAAATGCCTGACCAGGACAAGCCGGCCTTCCAGCTGACCTCCTCCTTCATTCCGCAGGTGGTCAACGGAAACGCCCGCAACGTGCTCTACGGCTTCCTGGCCGCCGACTCCGATGCCGGCAAGGAGAAGGGCGTAAAGGCAGAGAGCTACGGCCAGCTCAGGCTCCTGCAGATCCCGCCGGAGACCAACGTCCCCGGCCCCGGCCAGGCGCAGAACAAGTTCAACTCCGACCCCACGGTCTCGCAGGCGTTGAACCTGCTGCGCCAGGGTGCGTCGGCAGTGCTCAACGGCAACCTGCTGACACTGCCGGTTGGCGGCGGCATGGCGTACGTCCAGCCGGTCTACCTGCGGTCCACGGGTGAAACCTCGTACCCCACGCTGCAGCGCGTCCTGGTGGCATTTGGTGACAAGATCGGTTTCGCGCCCACCCTGGATGAGGCCCTGAACCAGTTGTTCGGCGGTGCGTCGGGAGCGAGCGCCGGCGACTCGGCCAACAACGGAAGGACGCCCGCCGCGCCAGCGCCGGGCGGCACCCCGTCCGCACCGGGCAGCACCGACGCCAAGGCGGAGCTGAAGGCGGCCCTGGACGAGGCGAACGCCGCCATCAAGGCGGGCCAGGAGGCCCTCGCGAAGGGCGACTTCGCCGCCTACGGCGAGGAGCAGCGGAAGCTCTCGGCCGCCCTGCAGCGGGCCATCGACGCCGAAGCCAAGATCGCGGCGGCGGCACCGGCTCCCGCGCCGGCGGCCACTCCGGCACCGGATGCCACGACGCCGGCGCCCACCCCGGCCCCGACGCCCAGCAGCTGATGCACGGCTAAAGGACACACGGTTGAAGGCCGGGTCCGCGCTCCTCTGGGGGCGGGAACCCGGCCTTCGGCCTTCCCGGACCGCACTGTGTCGCAGCCGACGGCTGCACGGCGCAGCGCCGGGAGACGCACATCACGCCACCTCGATTTGGCCTCATGTTCACCGGCAGGTAGAGTTGATCTTGCGACGCGGGGTGGAGCAGTTCGGTAGCTCGCTGGGCTCATAACCCAGAGGTCACAGGTTCAAATCCTGTCCCCGCAACTGAAGAGAAGGTCCGGAACACTGGAAACAGTGTCCCGGACCTTCTGCTTTAAGCCGGCAGTTTAAGCCGGCAGAGGGCAGTTCGGGCGACGGCATGGCGGTCGCCCGGGCGACGTGTCAGGCGGTGGCTCGGACGGCGCCAAAAGTAGGGTAGTGTTGATCAAGCGACGCGGGGTGGAGCAGTTCGGTAGCTCGCTGGGCTCATAACCCAGAGGTCACAGGTTCAAATCCTGTCCCCGCAACTGAAGAAGAAAAGAAAGGCCCGGATCTGGTGATCCGGGCCTTTCTTGTTGTCACGGTTCGCCTGAATTCTGCCGGGCCCCTGAGCCGCCGGACCCGGGCGCGGCTGGTCTCGCCCGCTGCGGTCCGGGGGCACTTTGACACGGACACGCCGCGGAGGCCGACCTCAGGGCAGGAAATCGTGTCCAAAGGCGCCCCGGACGGCGAGCGGCAGTGTCAGTAGCTGCGGCCGGTCAGGCGGAGAGCGCCTCAGGCGTCTTTGAGCCTCTGGTACGTCTCCAACGCCCGGGCGCGGGACTCCGGCAGCCCGACCACCGGGTCCGGGTAGTCGGCTGCCGCACCGTTGGCCTTCCACGGCTCGTGGATCGCTTTGTCGTCCAGCCCGGACAGCTCCGGGAGGAACTCGCGCAGGTAGCGGGCGCCGGCGTCGAACTTCTTGCTCTGGGTGACCGGATTGAAGATCCGGAAGTAGGGCGAGGCGTCGGCGCCGGACCCGGCCACCCACTGCCAGTTCGCGGGGTTGCTCGCGGCGTCGGCGTCCACGAGCGTGTCCCAGAACCAGGCCTCGCCGAGCCGCCAATCTGCCAGGAGGTTCTTGACCAGGAAACTCGCGGCGGCCATCCGGACGCGGTTGTGCATCCAGCCGGTCTGCCAGAGCTGTCGCATGCCGGCGTCGACCAGGGGATAGCCGGTGCGGCCCTGCTGCCAGGCCCCGAGTTCGGCGTCCGACGGCGTCTGCCAGGCGAAGCGGTCAAACTCGGGCCGGTAGTTGCGGGTGGCCAGCTCCGGGTTCTCGTACAGCAGCTGCCAGCAGAATTCCCGCCAGCCGAGTTCGGTCCGGAAGATCCCGACGTCGGACGGCGCCGCGGGGCCGAAGCGTCCGCGCAGTGTGTGCCAGATCCGGAACGGGCTGATTTCGCCGAACCGCAGATGGGGGGAGAGCCGGCTGGTCCCTTCGACGCCCGGGGTGTCCCGGCCGGTGCCGTAGTCCTCCGCCGGGCCGTCGAGGAAGTCCTCAAGCCGTTCGTGGGCACCGGCTTCCCCGGGCTGCCAGGTGTCCGCGAGGCCGGCACTCCAGTCCGGCGTGCGGGGGAGCAGCCCCCAGCTGTCGAGGTCGTCGCCGGCGGGGAGTCCACCGTCCGCGTCCACAGCCGGCGCCGGGAGGCGCTCCGGGGCGTCCAGGGGGAGCCGGGGCTCCGGAGCATCCAGGCAGGCCCGCCAGAAGGGCGTGAAGACCTTGTACGGCCCGCCCGCCCCGGTCCGCACGGTCCACGGCTCAAACATCAGGTTCGCCTGGAAGCTGGAAGCAGTGAGCCCCTGTTCAGCGGCCCAGGTTTTGACGCCGGCGTCCACCTCGCGTTCGGGCCCCCCGTAGCGGCGGTTCCACAGCAGCGTCGAGGCCCCGGATTCTTCGGCGAGCTCACGGATGATGCCCGCAGCCTCGCCACGGCGCAGCAGCAGGCGTGATCCTGCGGCCTCCAGGCCGGCGGCGAGGTCCGCCAGGGAGTGGTGCAGCCACCATTTCGTGGCGCCGCCGAGGGGGCGCACGCCGGGGGAGAACTCGTCGAGGATGTACACCACGGTCAGCGGCTGTCCCAGTGCGGCCGCCTCGCTCAGGGCAGGGTTGTCGTCCAGCCTGAGGTCGTCGCGGAGCCAGACAAGGGTCGAAGACAGGGATCCCGAAGACATGGATCAACGGTACACGCGCAACCGCCGTGCCCGGGGCGGCCGGGTACCGGCTGCGCGGCAGGACACAGCAGAGGCCGGGCCCCGGTGACCCGTCTACCGACGGTCCCGGGCCCGGCCTCTGCAGATATCCGGTGCCCACAGTCCGGCGGAAGCCCGCCGGGGAAGTGCCTAGAGCTTGTCGAAGTCGGCTTCGTCGACCGTCGAGCCGGCTGCCCGGCCCTCGCCGGCGCCGATGGCCGCGGGGGAGCCGCCGGACTTCAGCGCGGCAAGCCGCGCCTCGATCTCGGTCTGCTCGCCGAGGTCCTCCAGCGAGTTGAACTGTGCGTCCAGGCTGGACGCGGCAAGTTCCTGCTGGCCGCGGACCTTGGCCTCCTCGCGGCGGATCTTCTCTTCGAAGCGGCCCACCTCGGACGTGGGATCCATGAAGTCGATGCTCTTGAGGGCATCGTGCACCTGGGACTGGGCAGCCGCGGTCTTGGACCGCGCCACCAGCTCGTTGCGCTTGCTGGTGAGCTCGTTGAGCTTGCCCTTCATCTGGTCCAGGCCGTGCTTGAGCTTGTCCACGACCTCGGACTGCGAGGCGATGCTCGGCTCGGCGGACTTCGCCTCGTTCTCCGCGGACATCTGGCGCTGCAGCGCCACCTTGGCCAGGTTGTCGAACTTCTCGGCGTCGGTGATGTCACCCTTGGCGCGGTACTCGTCGGCCTTGCGGGAGGCTGCGAGGGCCTTGTTGCCCCAGTCCTTGGAGTTCCGGATGTCTTCGTTGTAATCATCCTGGAGCATGCGCAGGTTGCCGATGGTCTGGGCCACCGCGGCCTCGGCTTCGGCGATGTTGTTGGTGTAGTCCCGGACCATCTGGTCCAGCATTTTCTGCGGGTCCTCGGCCTGGTCCAGCAGGGAGTTGATGTTGGCCTTCGCCAGCTGCGCCATGCGGCCGAAAATGGACTGCTTCATGGTGATACCTTTCGTCCTGCTCAGTGGGTTCCCACTGAATTCGGTGAACTATGTACGTATTGCTTCTATCCGCCGTTCGGAGCGTTCCCCTGGCGCCTAGTCTGTGTCTGCCGCGTGCGCGGCCGGTGGCGGCTTGCTAGAAGTCGCCCCCGCCGCCGAAGTCTCCGCCCCAGCCGCCRCCGGCGTCACCGCCGCCGCCCCAGCCGCCGCCGGAATCGCCGCCGCCGCCCCAGCCGCCGCCGCCGCCGCCACCACCGCCGCCATGCAGGATGGAGTTGATCAGGATGCCGCCCAGTATGGCGCCACCCAGGCCGCCACCACCTCCGCCGCCGAACATCCCGCCACGGCCGTAGCCCTGGTTGGCGTAGCCGCCGAAGTGGTCGACGTCGGACTGGGCGAGCTGCGCTGCCTGCGCCGCCAGCGCGTGCGCCTGCTGGGCGTACTGCAGGGCGGTGACAGGGTCGGTGCGCGAGATCGACAGTGCGTAGTCCAGGTTCCGCTGGGCCTCGGCCAGGCGGGTCCGGGCTTCGGTGCCCACGCCGCCGCGGCGGGCGGTGATGTAGTCCGAGGTCGCGCTGATCTGCGCCTGCGCAGACATGATGCTCTGCTGCAGCGAGGCCTGCGCGCGGCGGGCCTGGTCCTGCTGGTCGCGGATGCCGGACAGGGCCTCATCCAGGGACTGGTGTGCCGTCTCGACCCGCTCCAGAGTAGCGATCGGATCGATCTTGCCGGCCTGGATGTCGGCCTTGACCCGTGCCAGAGATGCCTCCACCGCGGCGACCGGGCCGGCAAGTTCCGGGTGCGCTCCGGACTGGATGAGGGCCTTGGCCTGGGCCAGGTCCTGCGAGGTGTCGACGACGGCGGACTCAAGGCCGTTGCGGGCCTCATCGAGGTTGCCTGCGACCTTGGTGATTGCGCCGATCAGCACGTTCGTCTGGTGCAGGCTCTCTTCGGCCGCCCGTACGGCGACGGCGGCGAGGCTGCCTTCGCCGGCGCTGAGCTTCTCCTGGGCCGTGACGGAGGCGTTCTGCACGAAGGCCAGCCGTTCCTTGGCCTGGTTAATGTTGTCGCCGACCTGCACAAGCGCGCTCTCGGCATACTTGGCGCGCAGCTCGGCGAGCGACTGCTCGGCGCTGGCGATCTTGGCTTCGGCCTCGCTGGCACCGGCGCTGACCGCGGCAAGGGCCTGCGGGGCGTTCTTCTCGAGCTCGCGGAGTGAATCGAAGTCCGCCTTCTGCTCCTGGAGGGAGCCGAGGGCCGCCTCGGAACGGCGGATGATCTCGCCGAGCCAGGTCCGCTGCTGCTCCTCGGTATCGGGGATGTGGTCATCCAGCTGCTGCTGCAGCTTGAAGGACTCGGACATGTGGCCCTTGGCGTCCTCCAAAGCCTTCGTGAAGTTCCCGACGGCGGCGTCGCCGTACTGTGCCTGCGCGAAGCCAAGCTCCTGCTCGCTGGATTTGATGGCGTCGTCGGCCTCGATCAGCAGTGAGCCGCTCTTGCGGCGCAATTCCTCGACGGTGAGTCCGGCGAGCGGATCCAGCTCGGCGCCCTGCGCTCCGGCGCCGGCTCCCGACCCGGCTGCGGCTTTCTTCCGCCGGTTGCGGAGGTAGAGGTAGGCGCCTGCGCCGCCCGCTGCAACGACGCCGACGCCGACCAGCACGGCGCTGCCCGCGCCGCCCTCGGACGGGACCGTGCCCTTGCCGCCGCCGGCGGCGTCGCCGATTGCCGCGGCGCTGTCGATGGCGGCCTGCGCATAGTTACCTTCGCGGAGGTTCGGGTCGACTGCACTTTTCACGATGGTGTCGCGCTGGGCGTCCGTGATCTTGCTGTTGGCGGGCTTGCTCAACAGGTACTGGCGGGTGTCCGTAGCAACCGTCAACAGCATGGCGTTGGCACCGAGGCTCGCCTTGTCCGCCACCGCTTTAGCCCACTCATATCGGTCGGTGGGGTTTTCGAACTTCTTCACGTAGACGACGTGGTAGGTCATCGCGTGGTCGGTGCCGAGCTGCTTGATGGCCTGTTCGACTTCGCCCGTCCGGTCGCCCAGGACTCCGGCGGAGTCCACGACCTTCGTGACGGGGTCGAGGGTCACCGGATCTTCGGCGAGGGCCGGAGCGGCAGGAAGCGCCAGCAGTCCGACGACGCCAAGAACGGCGAGGAAACGTTTATAGGTAGACCGCATGTGCAACCCTTCAGCACTTCTGCGACCAGTTCGGGCCGAACCGGTCGTCACAGAATGCAGCAGCGCCCCCACGCAGATGTAAAGCCGCAGGTCGCTGTGGCGATTCCATTTGATTCTATGGTGCACCCAATGGACCGTCCACCGGCGGGAATATGCCACCAGCGAAAAGCGCTGAACGGCCGACGGCGCCGTCGGGAAGGCACCGGAAGTGGCCCCGTCCGGATGCACAGCAACCTCCCAGCAAACGTGTGCCCTAGTCTCAGTGAAATCGTCCATAGTTAATGAAGACGAGGATGAAAGGAAGTCTTATGACTGAGAACCCAGCGCAGGGCGCTTCACCAGAGAACCGGGAGCCGGCCACGCCGAATGAGGGGCCGTCAGGGCACCCGCAGGCTGCCCCCGCGCCGGACTCAGCGCCCGAGAATCCGACCCTCCGGATGGACCGGGCCGCGGACAACCCCCCGCAGCCGGTTTACCCGCAGCACCAGCCGTCTTACGGCCGGCCCCCGGCGCCGGAAACCCAGCAGTTCGGTGCACCGCAGGGCCCCGCCCAGCAGGGCCAGCAGGGCCAGCCGAACCCGCAGCACACCCCCGGCTACGGCCAGGCAGCCGGGAGCTCCGCCTTCGGACAGTCCCAGCAGCCGCAGGGCCAGTACGCGAACGCCGAGCACAACCTGGGTTCCTTCGGCCAGCCGCAGCACGGAGGCTTTGGCGGCAACCAGCCCGGTTCCCCCTACGCCTCCAACCCGGCCCACGCCCCGAAGCGCAAAGCCGCGTTCGGTGTTCCCACCCTCGTCGCCAGCATTCTTGCCGCCGGCCTCGTCGGCGGCGGCGTCGTCGCCGGGACCACGCAACTGCTGGGGGACCAGGCTGTCACGTCCACGGGGTCCAGCAACAGCAGCCAGGCCGGCCCCGTCATCGTGAACAACAGGGAAGACGTGAACGCCATCACCGCCGCTGCCCTGAAGGCCACGCCCAGCGTCGTGACCATCAAGGCAACGAACGGCAGCGAGGGCGGCACCGGCTCCGGCATCATCCTTGACGGTGAAGGCCACGTCCTTACCAACACCCACGTCGTCACCCTCGACGGCACGGCGGCCAACGCCGCAATCGAAGTCCGCATGAGTGACGGCAAGGTCTACAGCGCCGAGATCGTCGGCACGGATCCGCTGTCGGACCTCGCGGTAGTCAAGATCCAGAACGGCTCCGGGCTCGTCCCGGCAGTCCTAGGCGATTCCGGCAAGCTGAACGTCGGTGACACCGCCGTCGCCATCGGCTCGCCCCTCGGCCTCACCGGGACCGTCACGGACGGCATCGTGTCGACCCTGAACCGCACCATCAGCGTTGCCTCCTCGGCCGCTCCCAAGCAAGGCGAGGACAACTCCCAGGGCGGCGGCGGCCAGGGCTTCCAGTTCGCACCGCCGGACGGCGGGCAGGGCCAGAGCACCGCCAACCAGGGAAGCATCTCCATCAACGTGATCCAGACGGACGCTGCCATCAACCCCGGCAACTCCGGCGGCGCCCTCGTCAACACCAAGGGCGAGATCATCGGCGTGAACGTCGCCATCGCCTCGGCCGGCGGCGACTCTTCAAGCAGCGGCAACATCGGCGTCGGCTTCAGCATCCCGATCAACCACGCCAAACGCGTCGCCCAGGAGATCATCAGCACCGGCAAGGCCACCCACGGCCAGTTCGGCGTGAGCGTGAAGCAGAAGACCGCGAGTTCCTCGGGTTCCGGGTTCTCCGTCGGGGCAGAGGTCGCCACGGTCGAGCCCGGCTCCGCCGCAGAGAAGGCAGGCGTCAAGGTCGGAGATGTGGTGACGAAGTTCCAGGACCTCACCATCAGCGACCCGAACCAGCTGACGGCAGCCGTGCGGGAGCAGCCCGCCGGAGCCACGGTAAAGGTCACGGTCCTCCGCGGCGGCAAGGAGCAGCAGCTTGATGTGACCCTCGGCACTGCCGCCGAACAGTAACGGGCATCAGTAGCAGCAGCGCACAGCGCACAAATCCGAAGGCCGGGCCGCTCCAAAAGGAGCGGTCCGGCCTTCGGCGTACTGCGTTATGCCGTGCCCCGGTGTGCGCTGACACAGGCGTTAACCCAAGCCGCGCCGGCCGCCCCCGATATGGTTAGCTAGGAGAAACCCGGCACACCCGGAACTCCGTGGCCACGACCCCTCCCGGCTGGCTGTCCACCCGCATGGAAGGCTGCTGTAAACACAGTGGAAGAGACCTTGAAGATCATCGTGCTGGTCAAGCACGTCCCTGACACTCAGTTCGACCGGCACCTCACCGGCGGGGGCAACACGACGGACCGCTCCGAGAGCATCCTCTCCGAACTGGACGAGTACGCCCTCGAGGCTGCACTCCAGCTGATCGAGGCCCGCGGCGGGGAGGCCGCAGGCAACAAAGTCATCGCCCTGAGCATGGGTCCCGCCGGCGCGGTCAACGCCGTGAAGAAGTCCCTGCAGATTGGCGCCAGCGAAGGCGTCCACCTCACCGACGAGGCACTGGCCGGATCCGACGCCGCGGCCACGTCCCTGGCCCTGGCCGCAGCCATCCGCCACCTCGGCGCGGACACCCCCGCCGACCTCATCATCACCGGCATGGCCTCCACCGACGGCGAGACCTCCCTGGTGCCGGCCCAGCTCGCCGAGCGCCTGGACCTGCCGCAGGTCACGTTCGCGTCTTCGCTGGAGCTCGACGGCGCCCGGCTCACCGCCCGCCGCGACGGCGACACGCACGCCGATACCGTCGAGGCGACGCTGCCGGCCCTCGTCTCGGTCACAGACCAGATCAACGACCCCCGGTACCCGAACTTCAAGGGCATCATGGCGGCGAAGAAGAAAACCATCACCACGCTGGCACTGGCCGATATCGGCGTCGACCCCGCGCAGGTCGGGTGGTCCGGCTCCTGGACCGCCGTCGACTCCGCAGAGGCGCGCCCGGCGCGCACCGCGGGCACCATCATCACCGACGAGGGCGACGCCGGCATCAAGCTGGTTGACTTCCTGGCCGCCCAGAAGCTGCTCTAAGGGGATTCTCAGACATGGCAAAAGTACTGGTATTCATTGACACCCCCGGCCAGGCCCTGAAGAAGGCCAGCCTGGAGCTACTCACCATTGCCCGTTCCCTGGGTGAGCCTGCGGTCGCGTTCAACGGCGACCTGCACGACGACGTCGCATCCACCCTGGCCGCGTACGGCGTCCAAGCGCTGTACCGGCCCTCCTCGGCGGACCTCGACGACTACCTCGTGGGTCCCAAGGCTTCCTATCTTGCCGCCGCGGTGCTGACCGCGGATGCCACGATCGTCCTGACCGAGAACTCGGCCGAGGCCAAGGAGATCGCCGCGCGGCTGGGCATCAAGCTCGGCGCCGGCGTCATCACCGACGTCGTTGCCGTGGACACGGACGGAACGGCGCACAAATCCGTGCTGGCCGGTTCCTACACCACCACGGCGAAGGCCACGACTCCGGTCGCGGTCCTGACCGTCAAATCCAACAGCGTCACTCCGGAGCCCGCCGTCACCGGCACCGCGCCGGCAACCGTCACCGTCGAGGTGCCGGCGACTGCCGCCGCGGCTTCGGCACGGATCACCTCCCGCACCGAGAAGGCCGTCAGCGGCCGCCCCGACCTCGCCGAGGCCCGGATCGTGGTGGCCGGCGGCCGCGGCGTGGACGGCAACTTCGGGCCCGTCGAGGACCTGGCCGACGCCCTCGGTGCGGCCATCGGCGCCTCGCGCGCCGCAACGGACGCCGGATGGATCGGCCACGACGCCCAGATCGGCCAGACCGGCAAGACGGTATCGCCCCAGCTGTACATCTCCGCAGGCATCTCGGGGGCCATCCAGCAGAAAGCCGGCATGCAGACCGCCAAGGTGATCGTCGCCGTCAACAAGGATGCCGAGTCACCGGTCTTTGAGATCGCCGACTTCGGCATCGTGGGGGACCTCTTCCAGGTCCTGCCGCAGGCCACCGAAGAAATCAAGAAGCGCAGGGGCTGAATCCTTGAACACCTTCGCCACACAGGCGCAAAGCCCGTTCGATCCGGAGCACCAGCGGATCGGGCGGGTGCTTTGTTTCACTGCGCACCCGGACGACGTAGACTTCGGCGCCGCCGGCACGATCGCCGCCTGGACCGCCGCCGGCGTCGAGGTCAGCTATTGCATCATGACCGACGGCGACGCCGGCGGCTTCGACCCCGCGCAGCGTGACGAGATCGTCCGGCTGCGGAACGAGGAGCAGCGCCGCGCCGCGGCCCTCGTCGGGGTGACCGACATCCACTACCTGCACGAGCGCGACGGCTACCTCGAACCCTCGCACGACGTGATCCGTGAAGTGGTGCGCCTGATCCGGCAGCTCCGGCCCGACGTCGTGCTCTCGATGCACCCCGAACGGAACTGGAACCGGCTCCAGAAGAGCCATCCTGACCACCTCGCCGTGGGCGAGGCGGTGACCCGGGCCGTGTATCCGGCCCTGGAGAACCCGTTTGCGTACCCGGAGCTGGCCGAAGCCGGGCTGGAGGCCTACAAGCTGCCGTGGCTGTGGCTCTTCGCCGGACCGGAAGAACGCGAAAACCACGTCGTCGACGTCACAGACCATGTCGAGGCCAAACTCGCCGCGATCCACATCCATGTCAGCCAACACCCCGACATCGAGGCCATGGACCGCACCGTCCGCGGGTTGATGGTCCGCACCGCAGAGCGCGGCGGGCTCCCGGCCGGCCGCAGTGCCGAGGCGTTCCACGTCGTGGCAGTCAACGGCGCGGGGACGATCGCCGGCTTCTAGTGTTGCCCCCCGCGGCCCTTCTCCCATAAGCTGGAATCTGTTTAAATCATATTTATTGAGGAAGGCAGACTTTAATGGTGAAGACTGCGCAGCACCCCGTTCTCGTCATCATGGGCGTCTCGGGATCCGGAAAGTCAACCGTGGCCGGCCTGCTGGCCGGCCGGCTGGGCTGGGACTTTGCGGAGGGCGATGATCTGCACCCCGCATCGAATGTGGCGAAGATGCACGCCGGACAGCCCCTGACCGACGAGGACCGCGGGCCCTGGCTGGAAAGCATCGCCGGATGGATCCGGCAGCACACCGCGACCGGCACCCCCGGCATCGTCACCTGCTCGGCGCTCAAGAAGCGCTACAGGGATGTCCTGCGCGGCGAAGGCGTGGTGTTCGTCTTCCTCGACGGCAGCAGGGACCGGATCTCGGATCGGCTGGCGACCCGGCACGGGCACTTTATGCCCGCAGCCCTGCTTGAATCGCAGTTCGAGGCGCTCGAAGCCCCCACGCCTGAGGAAAACTCCATCACGCTGAGCGTCAGCTCGGCACCCTCGGAGGAAGCGCAGGAGATCATCGACCGGCTCCACCTCGACGCCGCGGACGCCAGGCCCTGAGCCTCTCCCGCGTTCTGCCGTCACCAAGGAATTTTTTGTGAAATCACTGATAGCAATGCAACTTCCGGCTGCCGTTGAGGCCGGGACCGGCGTCAACACCCAATTACTGCTCATCGCGGGCCTGGGCATCGTCCTCCTCGTGGTTCTGATCGCCAAATTCAAGTTCCACCCCTTCCTGGCACTAATTCTGGGGTCAGGGTTCGTCGGCCTCGCCGCCGGTGTCGAACCCGCGAAGGTGATTGCCAACTTTGAGGACGGTGTAGGCGGCGTCCTGAAGGAAGTTGGCCTGCTGGTAGCGCTCGGCGCGATGTTGGGCAAGCTGTTGGCTGACTCCGGCGGCGCCAACCGGGTGGTCGACACCCTGCTGGCCAAGGCCACCGGAAACAAGCTGGTCTGGTCCATCACGCTCGTCGCCGTGATCATCGGTCTGCCGATGTTCTTCGAAATCGGGCTAGTCCTGCTGCTGCCGGTGATCGTGCTGGTCACGCAGCGTTCCAAAATGCCGCTGATGCGCATCGCCATCCCGGCCCTGGCCGGCCTGTCCGTGCTGCACGGACTGGTGCCACCGCACCCGGGGCCCCTGATCGCCATCAGCGCCGTTAAGGCTGAATTGGGCACCACCCTGGCCCTCGGCATCATCGTTGCCATCCCTACGGTGATCATCTGCGGCCCTCTGTTCTCCCGCCTGGCGGCCCGGTGGGTGCCTGTGGGCGCGCCCGCCGTGGCCGGCGGCGTTGATACCGTGCACGGAGCGGACATGGAGGGCGTCAAACGCCCGCCGAGCTTCCTCGTCACGCTATTGACCATCCTCTTCCCGGTGGTCCTCATGCTGCTCAAGGCGGTCATGGACATCATCTGGCCCGACCCCAAGACGGCGCCGGCCATCCGGACCTTCTTTGACTTCGTCGGGCAGCCGCTCGTCGCGATGACCCTGGCGGTCCTGCTGGCGATGGTGACTTTTGGCTACGCCGTGGGCCTCAACGGAGGCAAGATCACGAGCAAGATTGCTGCCAGCCTCGGCCCGATCGCCGGGATACTCCTCATCGTCGGCGCCGGCGGCGGCTTCAAGCAGACGCTGATTGGCGCCGGCGTGGGCGACTCCGTGAAGGCCTGGGCAGAGGGGACCAACATGTCCGTTCTCGTGCTCGGTTTCATTGTGGCCGTTGCCCTGCGCCTGGCGACAGGCTCGGCCACCGTCGCCACCGTGACAGCCGCCGGCATCGTGGCTCCGCTGGCCAGCTCGCTCACGCCGACGCACGCCGCACTGCTGGCACTCGCGATAGGCGCCGGCTCACTGTTCTTCTCGCACGTGAACGACGCCGGATTCTGGCTGGTGAAGGAACTTTTCGGGCTCACGGTCGGCCAGACCTTCAAGACCTGGTCAGTCATGGAGACGCTGATTTCCGTAGTCAGCTTCGGCCTCGTGATGCTCCTCTCGATGATCATCTAGCCGGGTCATCGGCCCGTCATTCAGCAACAACAAAAGCCGTGCAGGCCTTGACCCTCCAGAGGAGGCAAGGCCTGCACGGCTTTTGGTTCGCACTGCTGCCGGGTGGGCTGCGCGGGCCGGTAGCCGGGGCTACGCGCCCAGGGTGGCAGCCGCCACGGTGGGCATGGTCGGCGAGGCCGAGCCGCCCGTCGGTTCCACCGTGATGCCCAGGGCTGCCGCAGAGCTGATGCCCTTGACGACGGCCGGCTTGGACAGCGCTTCCGCGTCCATGAGCCCCTGGGACACCGGGGCGGAGCCGTCCTTGGGGATCAGCCACATCTGGTAGACCTTGCCGGGCGGAGGCGCCGGGACGTCGTTCATCTTGACGACGATTGCGTCCTTCGACGGCGAGACGGACACGGTGGCCGTGCCGCCGCCGGTGACGTCGACCGTCGCCTGCCGCACGTCGCCGGACTGCAGCACCTGGTTCAGCGGATCGTTCTGGTTCGCAACGTAGGCGCCGACGCCGACTCCGCCCAGGGCGATGATGGCTGCGGCAGCGATGCCGACGAGCCAGTTGCGCATGCCCTGCGGCCGGCGTCGTTCGTCCCGGCGCTTGCGGGCGGCACCGAGTTCGTCGGTGACGGAGAGCTCCGTCGTCTCCCGGACGGGCCGGGCCACGACCGGCGGGGCCGCCGTCGGCTCCTGTCCCGCGTGCATGCCTGCCACAGCTGCCGTGTCCTGGGCGGGCAGGGAAGCCATGATCCGGTCAAACAGGCCCGAAGGCGGCTCTTCCTCGGCCGTGAAGGTGGTGGCAAGCGTCTCGCGGGCCTGCCGGACGCGCTCGTCGAAGGCGGCGCGTTCGGCCGCCGGAGCCGAGGCGAGGTACTCCTCGATGGCGGCACGCTCGGCGCCGTCCACGGCGTTCAGGGCGTACAGCTCGGCGAGGTCAGCCGCGCGGCCCGAGGAAAGGTCAGTGGCGATCTCGGCTGCAAAGCCGGCGGGGACGCGGCCGTTGTTGTGTGCGTTCATGTCGGTCATCTCAACTCACCCCCAGACAGGTCTTCAGCCGGATTAGTCCGTCGCGGATGCGGGACTTGATGGTGGGCACCGCAGCATTGAGCTTCTCTGCGACTTCCCGGTAGGTGAGGCCGCCGTAGTAGGCAAGCCGCACGGACTCCTGTTGTGTATCGGTCAGCGTCTCCAGGCAACGGACCACAGCCTCGGCCTCAAGCCGGCTGCCGACCTCATCCGAGACGGAATCGTGGTCGATGTCCTGGCTGCTGGCGCCGTATTTCGCTTCCCGGTCGGTGGACGACTGGGAGGAACGGACCTTGTCCACGGCCCTGCGGTGCGAGATGGTCATCAGCCAGGCGAGCGGGCTCCCCGCCTCGGGATTGAACTTGGCGGCGTTCTGCCAGACCTGGAGGAAGACCTCCTGGGTGGTGTCCTCGCTGAGTTCCACGTCGATCAGGACCCGCCGGGCCATGCCGAACACGCGCCGGGACGTGAGTTCATAGAACTCTGCGAAGGCTGCCTGGTCACCGCGGGCAATCTGTTCCAGCAATGCGCCGAGCCTCCGGTTTACATCGGCTGAAGTGCCCGGGGGAGCGGTGGCCTCGGGATTCGGGGCGTTGGGAGTTTCCATCACCTTCAAGCATAAGGTGCCTGCCGGCGATCGCGGGTCAGGATGGTCTCTTCGGGGGGCGTGGCCGCCCGCGAACCGACGGTCTGTACGCCTGTCTACCTGCAATGTTGTCACCTGCCGCTCCTCGCTCCCTTCCCCGCCCCCGGCTCCCGTTGGCTCACTGGGCTTCATAGGTGATTCGGGGCAGCGCGGGACCCGGATGGGCGTAACGCGGGACGAATTTGCGGAGGCTAGAGCTTGGCGCCGTCGAATCCGTTCTGACGCCAGGCCTCGTAGACGGCGATCGAGGCTGCATTCGCGAGGTTCAGCGAACGCAATGAGGGCAGCATCGGCAGGCGGACACGGGACGTGACATGGGGATCGTGTTTGAGGTCCTCGGGCAGGCCCACGGATTCCCGGCCGAACATGAGCACGTCACCGGGACGGTAGCTGATGTCCGTGTAGGACGCCTCTCCGTCGGAGGTGAAGGCGAAGACGCGGTCCGGTGCGAGGGCCGCCCAGGCCGCGTCGATGTCCCGGTGGACAGTCACGACGGCGAGGTCGTGGTAGTCGAGGCCGGCCCGCCGCAGCTTCGCGTCGGAGAAATCGAAGCCCAGGGGCTCGACGAGGTGCAACTCGGCGCCGGTGATGGCGGCCAGCCGGATCGCGTTGCCCGTATTGCCGGGAATTTCTGGGGTGTGGAAGAGGATGCGGAACACTGTCCCATCCTAGCGAGCCTGCTAGTGCATCCCGCGCAGCAGCCGGGCAAGCACGGGAACGATGACGGTGTTGGGGGCCGGGCCAGAACTGAGGAACTGCTTGAGGCCGCGCGCCAGCCCGGCGGCGTTGACCACCTGGACGGTCTCGTGGGTGCCGGAACGGCGGTGCCGGTCGATTACCGGTTCGTGCAGGTTTCCGTCGGTGCTGTGGACCACGGTCCAGCCGGTGACGTTGAGTTCCGGAAAGATGTCCTGCATCCGGCGCACCACGTGGGCCAGCTGGGGCGGGGCGATGGACCGACCGCCGTGGGTCAGGGCGGCGCCGTTCCAGGCGTAGGCGCCGGGCGGCAGCAGCATGGAGCCGATGACCGCCATGCGGTAGCCGGAGAGCACCACATGGTCGATGTGGCTGTTGTCCGCCGGGGACTGCAGCCCGTTGATGAGCCGGGCGGCCGGGATGGCGGGGAGGACCTGCCGGCTGATGAGCTGCACCGTCCGCATTTCCCGCTGGATCCTTGCCTCAGCCCCGAAGATGCCCCGCTTGCGGGGCAGCCCGTGGACCTGCTGTACGGCCAGGTCCTTCGGGATCAACGGCACCTCGCCGGTCCCGGCGTACTGCTCGAAGGGCGGGACGTAGACCGCCGCGTCGGAGGCCGTGTTCCGGGGGGTGTTGGGACGCCGGACATTTGCTGACGCGCGGCTGCCGGCAGCCGGGGCATCAAAGTGGGCCCCCTCGTCGGCAGGCGGGGATGCGAAGGCGCCGCGGCCGCTGCCGTAGGAACGGTCGTAGTCGGCCCGGCTCTTGGCGTCGATCAGCGTCTCATAGGCGAGGGTGACGCGCCGGAAGGCAGCCGGGTCGCCGCCGTGGTCCGGGTGCGCGGTGCGGGCGGCCTTGCGGTAGGCCACCTTGATTTCCTTGTCCGTCGCCGTCACGGGGATCCGGAGGACCTGGTAATGCGAGCTGTTGCCCTGCGTCAAGCAAGAATCCTTTGCCTCGATGGTGCCAGCACAGCCTGGACGTCCGGCCTGGCCAGTTTAACCGGCTAGGGGAAGAACGCGCGCACCGGCACGGAAGGTTCCCGGCGGCTGGCATAATTCAGCGCATGCTTATCGCCCTTGCCGTCAACCCGCGTGCGTCCTTTGGCCGCGGGCTGCACGCCGGCACCGAGGCGGCCGCTCATTTCGAGGCGGTCGGGGCCGACGTTCTGCTCCTCTGCGAGGACAACTACGCCGCGCTGGCTGCGTCGGTGGACAAGGCGCTGGCCTCAGGCGTGGACGCCCTCGTTGTGGTGGGCGGTGACGGAATGGTCCACCTCGGCGTCAATGCGCTCGTCGGATCGGGCATGCCCTTCGGGACGGTCCCGCTCGGGATAGTCCCGACCGGGACGGGGAACGATATGGCGCGGGCGCTCGGCGTGCCGGTCCACGACATCCCCGCCGCCTGCGCGAAGGTGCTCGCGGCTCTGGACTCCGGCGGGCGGCTGATCGACGCCGGACGTGCCTCTTCCGGAGGGGCATCCCGGTGGTTCGCCGGGGTGGTGTCCGCCGGGTTCGACGCGGCCGTCAACGAACGGGCCAACGCCTGGCGGTGGCCCCGCGGCAAGGCGCGCTACCACTTGGCCATGCTCCGCGAACTCGCCTCGTTCGGGGCCATCGACTACACCGTGACGGCCGACGGCGCGACCTGGCAGCAGGGCGCGATGCTCATTTCCGTCGCCAACGGCCAGTCGATCGGCGGCGGTATGAAGATCACGCCCGACGCCGTGCTCGACGACGGCTTCCTGGACCTGTTCATTGTCAGCCGGCTCTCCCGGACAGGCCTGCTGAAGGTCTTTCCAAAGGTCTTTTCCGGCGGCCACCTCGGCCATCCGGCAGTCCACATCCGACGGGTCCGCAAGGTCGCGCTGTCGGCGGACAACGTGGTGGCCTACGCCGACGGGGAACGGATCGGTCCCTTGCCCCTCACCATCGAGGTGGTTCCCGGGGCGGTTCGCGTCCTGGCGTAGCCCGTCGCCGCGGGGCACAGGGAACGGGCCCCGTCGTGGCGGGAGTCTAGAATCGTGCGGAGGCCCGGACGGAAAAGCGAACGGGCATGGCGACATTGGGGCGGGGGCATGGAAAACAGGCTGGAATCCGGGGCCGCGGCAACGGCCGTCACTCGCACTGGCGGCGGTTCCCGCCTGGCCCGCCGCGCGAGCCGTGCATTCTTGGCGGGCGCCGCGGCGGCGGCGCTTGCGGGCTGCAGCGTCGGCATCCCGGACCCCTCCGCCCCCAAGACGGCACCGGCGGCCCCGACCCTCGCCACCCCCACCATCACGCCCGGCCACGACGCGGCCGCCGTCGCAGCGAAGGACATGCCCTTCACCGCCGGCGGGAACCTGGCCGCCGGGGCGCCCATCCAACTGTCCGACGGGCTGCGTGACGCGCCCGGATGGAAGCCCATCAAGGAGAACCTGGCCGGCGCGAGTGAATATGTGAAAGACGACGGCTGTGTGGTCTCCGCGAAGGTGCGGACCAACCAATCAGCCCTTGCCGTCGACGGGGACGACAGGGCATCCACGGAGGCCCTCTTCCTCCCGGCCTACCTGGAACCGGCGGCCCTGCGCTGGGGCGGCGAGCCCGGCGGGCCCGCCCCGGCGGTCGAGATGCTCGTGTTCAAGGTCGGCGAACGGTCCGGCGCCAGGGCCACCGCGATCTACGCCCGGCTGTTCAGCAAGCCGGACTCCTCGGTGTATCTCTCCGTTTCCTGCCCCGACGCCGGAACCCTTGCTGCGGCACGGTCCGAGGCCGAGGCGCGGATCGCCGTCGTACCTCCGTCCGACTGAGACCTCCGTCCGACTGAGACCGCCTTCGGCATAAGTCAGCCGGGAACCGTTCACCCCTGCCTGGGCTGCGAGAGCCGGTTCAGGGCCAGCGCCCCGACCAGCAGGCCGAAGTCGCGCAGGGCCACGTCATAAAAATTGCCCAGGATGATGAGGTTGACGATGATTCCGAGGAGCCAGACCGCCACGAGCAGCGAACCGAACCGCGGCTTCAGTGCCACCGCCAGGCCGGCGGCGATCTCCACCACGCCGACGACGTACATGATGGTCTGCGCCGGCAGCGGCACAACGTCTGTGACCACAGGCGCCAAATACATGGTCCAGTCGGTGAGCAGGTTGATGAACTTGTCGAGGCCGAACAGCACCGGGGCGACCGTAAAGACCGTCCGCAGCAGCAGGAAGGCCTGGCGCTCGGGAGCCGAGGCAAGGGGCCTGGCGGGCGAGGCAAGGGATGCAGAGGATTTCATCATGACTCCTTCTAAAAATGGATAGTTTGATTTTAGAATGGAACCAGTAGTTAAGCAATGAATCTTGTTTTTAGAGTTAGGCTGATTCCATGATCCGAGCCCCGTGGAACCGCAGGATTGCGGCCGTCGCCTCCCTGGGGGACGAGAGCCGCCGGAAGCTGTTCGACTACGTCGCGTCGGCCGGGCGTGCCGTCAGCCGCGACGACGCCGCCGGTGCCCTCGGTCTGCCCCGGAGCACGGCGTCCTTCCAGCTGGACCGGCTGGTGCAGGACGGGCTCCTGACCGTGGAATTCCGGAAGCTGGGCGGCAGGGGCGGGCCGGGGTCCGGCCGCCCGGCCAAGCTCTACCTCGCCGCCGTCCGGGAGGTCGCAGCGTCCGTGCCGGACCGGAACTATGACCTGGCCGCCGAGCTGCTGGTCTCAGCCATCGAGGAATCAACCGCCCGCGGCGGTTCCGCCCGCGAGGCGCTGGTGCGGACAGCCCACGCGCGGGGGCTGGCGGCAGCCCGGGCCAAGGCGGGCCCGGCCGGGCAAACGGATGACCGGGCGGGAGCCGGGGGAGTCGGGGGAGTCGGGGGAGCCGACTTTGCCGGGTTCCTCGCCGCGGAGGGCTACCGCCCCGAGGAGGACGGCGAAGGCGGCCTGGTGCTGCTCAACTGTCCCTTCCACCGGATCGCCGAAGGACACACTGAGGTGGTCTGCGCCATGAACGGCGCGTTCCTGGGCGGCGCCGCTGCCGGCTGCGGCATCGACGCGGACCGCGTGCAGGCCCTCGCCATCGACGAGCTTCGCGCGCAAGGCGCCGCGCTGCCGGCACAGTGCTGTGCCCGGATCAGGCCTTAGGGGCCTGGGCGTTCGAAGCGGTGCAGGAAGCAGGGCCCGGCGCGGCAATCGCCGGAGGTTTGGTCTGCCCTCTCAGCCCGGTCAGCAGCACCCCGGCGATCACCAGCACGCCGCCCGCGATCTGGACCAGGGTGAGCGGTGTCCCCATTGCCACGGTGATGACCGCTGTAAAGACCACGATGAGGTTGAGGTAGTTCCCGGCGGTGCCGGACGGGGTGGTCTTCAGGGCAAGGTTCCACAGGAGGTAGGCGCCCAGGGACGGGAAGACCACGATGTACGCCAGCGACCATGCCTCGGCCGGAGTTTCCGGGAGCCTCACATTCGTGGCGAGGGCAACAGGTGCCAGCGTCACGGCCGCTATCGCCACCTGCACGGCGGTGGCCGCGATGGCGGGAAGTCCCAGCCTGCGCGCGATGATCGTGTAGCAACCCCACACGAAGATCGCGCCGATCATCAGGAGTTCACCAATGTTCAGGGACAGGCTGATCACGCGCTGCAGCTCGCCCCGGGTCAGCACCAGCAGGACGCCCAGCAGACCAAGGCAGATGCCCAGCCAGCCCAGGCGGGTGGTCCTCTCACCGGTCAGGACCATCGCCAGTACAACGATCAGGGCCGGGTTGGCCGCGGTGATCAGCGAAGCGTTCATCGCGGACGTGTGGCCGAGGGCCCCATACAGCAGGAGCGTGTAGCCGCTCATGCCCAGCACACTCAGAAGCAGCAGCACCGGCCAGCGGCGCAACACCGCGCGCCAGTCCGGCTTCTCCACGAAGTGGGCCAGCAGCAGCAGCGGCACGGCGGCCAGTGCCCAGCGCCAGAACGTCAGGTCCATGGGTGTCATTGAGGCGACGGCGGCCTGGGCAACAATAAAGTTCCCGGACCAGAAGAGGGTGGCCAGGACGAGGTACAGGGACGCTTTCACCGCTCGAATGTACCCCAGGGCAGCAGCGGGCCCGCAGGTAGAATTGCCCTGTGCCCGTATACCTTGATCATGCAGCCACCACGTCCCTGGCCCCGGAGGCCCTGGCGGCGCTGACCCGTGAACTGGCGCGGACCGGCAACCCCTCCTCCCTGCACGGATCGGGCCGCCGCGCCCGCCGCGCCGTCGAGGACGCCCGCGAGGTGCTGGCGGCCGCGGCCGGGGCGCACCCCTCCGAGGTCATCTTCACCTCGGGCGGCACGGAAGCCGACAACCTTGCCGTGAAGGGCCTGTACTGGGCCCGCCAGGCCGAGAATCCCGCCCGTACGCGCATCCTGTGCTCCGCCGTCGAACACCACGCCGTGCTGGACACCGTTGAATGGCTCGAGCGGCACGAGGGTGCCGAAGTGTCGTGGCTGCCGGTGGATGCGGACGGCGTCGTGGACGTTGCGGTGCTGGCCGCCGAGCTCGCGCGGGACCCGGGCTCGATCGCCCTGGTCACGGTGATGTGGGCCAACAACGAAGTCGGCAGCATCCAGCCGATCGCGGAGATCGTCGAACTGGCCCACCGGGCCGGCGTTCCGGTGCACTCCGATGCGGTCCAGGCCTTCGGCTCGGTACCCGTGGATTTCCGGGCCAGCGGGCTCGACGCCATGTCCATCTCCGGGCACAAGATCGGCGGCCCGGTCGGCGTCGGCGCGCTGATGCTCGGCCGCGCCGTGAAGCTGACCCCCGTCCAGCACGGCGGGGGACAGGAACGCGACGTCCGCTCCGGAACCCTGGACACCGCGTCCATCGCAGCGTTTGCCGCCGCGGCCGAGGCGGTCACCACCAAACTCCCGGAGGAGGCGGCGCGCATTGCCGCGCTCCGGGACCGGCTGATCGACGGCGTCCTGGCGGCGGTGCCGGACGCCGTGCTGCGCGGCGCCCCCGGCGCAGGACGGCTGCCGGGCAGCGCCCACTTCACCTTTCCCGGCTGCGAAGGCGACTCACTGCTGTTCCTGCTCGATCTGGCAGGCGTCGAATCCTCCACCGGTTCGGCCTGCACGGCGGGAGTACCCCGGCCGTCCCACGTGCTGCTGGCCACGGGACTGGACGAGGACACGGCCCGGGGCGCCCAGCGGTTCAGCCTGGGGCATTCCTCCACCGAGGCCGACGTCGATGCGCTGCTGGCTGCCCTGCCCGGCGCCTACACCCGCGCACGCCAGGCCGGCATGGCCGGCCACGAGTCCAGCATCCAGACCGCCGGGACCGTCGCCCGCCACACTGCCGCGAAAGGTTAGGCTTCCGGCAGCAGGCTGTCGAGCGGGACACCCGGATCGGCAAGGGCTGCCGGGTCCACTGCGGTCCTCGCCGAGACAAGCTGCTTGATCATCTTTTGCGGCTTGCCGGAGCGCGGCCAGTTCACGCTCATTCCCGCGACCACCCGGCCGTCCCGCTGCCAGAAGGCGAGGAACTCCTTGCCCTCGAGGGAGCCGCGGATCGTGGGCGGCCCGGAGACGAGTGCCGGGAAGCCGGAGTACTCCATGCTGACGTCGAACTGGTCGGTGTAGAAGTAGGGAACCGCATCCAGCACGGCGTCCTGGCCGAGCATCGCCCGGGCCGCCACCTTGCCGCCGCTGAGGGCATTGGACCAGTGCTCGCTGCGGTGGTGCTCGCCGGTGAAGGGATGCAGGGCGTTGGCGACGTCCCCGGCGGCAAAGATTCCGGGCGCGGACGTCCGCAGCGATGCATCCGTGAGGATGCCGTTCTGCAGGGCGACGCCCGCCGCTTCGGCCAGCGAGACCTCGGGGACGACTCCGACGGCGATGATCACGAGATCCGCGGGCAGGACCTCCCCGGCATCCGTGACCACGCCGGTGACCCGGCCCGACTGCTCCCTGATTTCCGCAGCCGAGGCAGGGAGCCGGAACCGGACGCCGTTCGCCTCGTGCAGCCCACGGAAGAACCCGCCCAGCTCGCGCCCGATCGCCGCGCCCAGCGGAACGTCCTCCAGCCCCAGCAGGGTGACGGAGTTTCCATACGCGCTCGCCGCCGCGGCGAGCTCCATCCCGATCCAGCCCGAACCGATCATCACGACGTTCCGGCCGCCGTCGGCCAGTCCGGCGCGCAGGCGGCGGCTGTCGTCCACGGTGCGGAAGGTGCTGACCCCCTCCGCGTCGCTTCCGGGCAGCGGAATCCGCCGCGGGCGGGCGCCGGTGGCCAGCAGCAGGGAGCCGTAGCCCAGGCTCTGGCCGTCCCGGAGGTTCACGCTGCGGGCGGCCGGATCAATCCCCGTGACGGTGGCACCCAGCAGCAGTTCGACTCCGTTCTCTTCGTACCAGCCGCCCGGAGCCACGGGCAGGGCATCGTCTTCGGCCTTGCCCAGGAGGTATTCCTTGGACAGCGGCGGGCGCAGGTAGGGATGGTGCCGCTCCTCCGCCAGGAGGATCACCGGTCCGCCGTACCCTTCCGCGCGGAGGGTCTTGGCAGCGGTGGCGCCGGCGAGTCCGCCGCCCACGATCACAACGTTTTCGGAGGCCATCATGTGCTCGATTCCTGCGGCCGCCGGCGCAACCGGGGCCGCATGTCGCGGGAGGTGCATCTAAAACCGATATTTTTGACTTTAGAATCGCCACCGACTGCCGTCAAGGTCTTTTGGGTGAGGATTCGGCGTGGCGATAGAATGGGGCGGCAGGCATTGTGCTATTTCTGCGTCCAGCAGCCGCCGGTGCCGGCAACAACCCCTGAACCCCAAAGAAAGTCAGTATGCGAGTTCTTGCAGCCATGAGCGGCGGCGTCGATTCCGCCGTTGCCGCAGCCCGCGCCGTCGAGGCGGGACACGACGTCGTCGGCGTCCACCTTGCGCTGTCCAGGATGCCGGGTACCCTGCGCACCGGCAGCCGCGGCTGCTGCACCATCGAGGACTCCCGCGACGCCTGGCGTGCCTGCGACGTGCTCGGAATCCCGTACTACGTATGGGACTTCTCGGAGCGCTTCAAGGAAGACGTGGTCCAGGACTTCATCGACGAATACGCCGCCGGCCGCACGCCGAACCCCTGCATGCGCTGCAACGAACGGATCAAGTTCGCCGCGCTGCTGGAAAAGGCAATAGCCCTGGGATTCGACGCCGTCTGCACCGGCCACTATGCCAAGGTGATCAACGACGCCGACGGCAACCCGGAACTTCACCGTGCCGCGGACTGGGCCAAGGACCAGAGCTACGTCCTGGGCGTGCTCACGCACGAACAGCTCAAGCACTCCATGTTCCCGCTCGCGGACACGCCGTCCAAGGCCGAGGTCCGGGCCGAGGCGGAGCGCCGCGGCCTGTCCGTGGCGAACAAGCCGGACAGCCACGACATCTGCTTCATCCCCGACGGCGACACCGCCGGCTGGCTGGCCGAGAAGATCGAGATGACCACCGGCGACATCGTCGACGAGTCCGGCGCCAAGGTTGGCGAGCACCCCGGCGCCAATGCGTTCACGGTCGGGCAGCGCCGTGGCCTGAAGCTCGGCACCCCGGCAGCCGACGGCAAGCCGCGCTTCGTGCTGGAGATCCGGCCGAAGGAAAACAAAGTCGTCGTGGGGCCCGAGGCACTCCTCGCTATCGACGAGATCCGCGGCATCAAGGTCTCCTGGGCCGGCCTGCCGATCGCGGAGATCGCCACTGGCGAGGAATTCGACTGCTATGCCCAGGTCCGTGCCCACGGCGACCCCGTGCCCGCCACCGCGCGCATGGACGGCGCGGCAGGTGCCGGCGACCTCGTGGTCACGTTGACCGAACCGCTGCGCGGCGTGGCCCCCGGCCAGACCGTTGTGCTGTACCAGGGCAGCCGGGTGCTGGGCCAGGCAACCATCGATGCGGCGCGTTCGCTGCAGCGGGCCGCACTCTGACGCTCCCGATATCCGACGGCCGTACCAGGCCGGCGACCAAGCCGCACACCGTCGGTGTGCGGCTTTTTCGTTTGCTGCGCAGGGCGGGGACCGCGCGAGCAGGCGCGTGCGGCGTCTATGCGCCCTGCCGAATTTCAGGCGGAATGCCTGAAGATAGTGATGAGTTGTGCCCGTTCGTGTAAATTTTGTGTCTCATCTCACAGGATGTAACGATTCACCTACTGATCGTCTGGTTGAATCGAGGCATCAGGACAGTGTTTCTGCCCCCGAGTCCTCTTCGCGACTTCCTGGCTGAGCACTAGTACTCATCGAACAGAAAGTTCACAGATGGCAATGAACAAAAAGGCCCTCAAGAGCGCCATCGCGCTCGCCGGGGTATCCGCCTTCGCGCTGACCGCCTGCACCGGCCCCTCCGGCGGCGGCACGGCCACCGGCAGCGCCGCCGGTGGAGGCACCATTACGTACGGCACCACCGACAAGGTTGTCACCCTCGACCCGGCCGGCTCGTACGACGCCGGCTCCTTCATGGTGATGAACCAGATCTATCCGTTCCTGCTCAACTCGAAGCCGGGCACCGCGGATTCCACCCCGGACATTGCCGAGTCGGCCTCCTTCACGAGCCCCACCGAATACACCGTCAAGCTCAAGCCCGGCCTGAAGTTTGCCAACGGCCATGCGCTGACGTCCTCCGACGTGAAGTTCTCGATCGACCGTGTGGTCAAGATCGCCGACGACAACGGCCCGGCTTCGCTGCTCGGCAACCTCGAATCGGTCGCCGTCAAGGACGACTCCACCGTGGTCTTCACGCTGAAGGCCGGCAACGACCAGGTCTTCCCCGGCGTCCTCGCCGCCAACGCGGGTCCGATCATCGACGAAGAGGTCTTCCCGGCCGACAAGCTGATGACCGACGACGAAATCGTCAAGGGCAAGCCGTTCGCGGGCCCCTACACGATCGAGAGCTACAAGAAGAACGAACTCGTCAGCCTCAAGGTCAACCCGGACTACCAGGGCCTCCTCGGCAAGCCGGCCAACGGCGGCGCCACGATCAAGTACTACGCCGATCCCAACAACCTCAAGCTGGACGTCCAGCAGGGCAACATCGACGTCGCCGGCCGCAGCCTGACCGCGACCGACGTCGCGGACCTGGAAAAGGATGCCAAGGTCAAGGTCCACAAGGGCCCGGGCGGCGAGCTGCGCTACATCGTCTTCAACTTCGACACCATGCCGTTTGGTGCCAAGACTGCTGACGCCGATCCCGCGAAGGCTCTGGCAGTCCGCCAGGCCATGGCCGACGTCGTTGACCGTGACGCGATCGCCAGCCAGGTCTACAAGGGCACGTACCTGCCGGCCTACTCCGTCGTTCCCGACGGCTTCGTCGGCGCCATCCAGCCGCTGAAGGAAATGTACGGCGACGGAAGCGGCAAGCCCAGCCTCGACAAGGCCAAGAAGGCCTTCGCCGACGCGGGCGTCACCGGTCCCGTCACCATCAAGCTCCAGTACAACCCGGACCACTACGGCAAGTCCTCCGGCGACGAATACGCCATGATCAAGGAACAGCTGGAGAAGTCCGGCCTGTTCAAGGTTGAACTGCAGTCCACCGAGTGGGTCACATACTCCAAGGACCGTACGGCCGACGCCTACCCGGTCTACCAGCTCGGCTGGTTCCCGGACTACTCCGACGCCGACAACTACCTCACCCCGTTCTTCGTCCCCGGCAACTTCCTGAAGAACCACTACGAAAACCCCGCCGTCACGGACCTCATCAGCAAGCAGCTGACGACCGTTGACAAGGCAGAACGCGAAAAGGTACTCGGCGAGGCGCAGACGGCCGTCGCCAAGGACCTGTCCACGCTGCCGCTCCTGCAGGGCGCCCAGCTCATGGTCGCAGGCAAGGACGTCAAGGGCGTAGACCAGACCCTGGACGCTTCCTTCAAGACCCGCCTTGGTGTCATTTCCAAGTAGGTCCATTCCCCATCCGGTTCTGACCAGCCAACGAGGCGGGGCGCCCACACGGCGTCCCGCCTTTGGTGCTGATACAGGACAACAGCTTCCGCAGCCCACAAGGCTTTCCGGAACACACATTTAGGTACCAATGACAACACTTATCGAGGCGCCGCCGACCGACGGTGAAGGCCTCCTGCCGATCAAGAAGAAAACGTCCGGTGGGGGACTGGGCCGCTACATCCTGATCAGGTTCTTCCTGATCTTCCCGACGATCCTCATCCTCGTCACCATGGTGTTCTTCCTGATGCGCACCACCGGCGATCCCATTACGGCAGCCCTGGGCGGCCGGCTGCCGCCGGAACAGCTCCAGGAGCGCATCACAGCCGCCGGTTATGACCGGCCAATTCTGGTGCAGTACTTCGAGTACCTGGCCCAGCTCATCACCGGCAACTTCGGCACCACCCTGTCCGACAACCGCCCGGTCTCGGAGATGCTCCTCACTTACGGCGCGGCCACCCTGGAACTGACCCTCAACGCTCTGCTGGTGGCCCTGGTCGTCGGCATTCCGCTGGGCCTGATCGCCGCCCACCGGCGCGACAAGGGTCCGGACGCCGGGCTGCGCGTCTTCGCGATCCTCTGCTACGCCACGCCGGTCTTCTTCTCCGGGCTGCTGTTCAAGCTGACATTTTCCGTCTGGCTGGGCTGGCTCCCGGTCGCCGGACGTGCCACGCCCGCCAATGAGCTTGCCCTGACCTCGCTCGAGTCACCCACGGGCATTTACTGGCTGGACGCCATCCGCAGCGGCAACATGGCCGCCCTGGCCGACGTCATGGCGCATGCCGTGCTCCCCGCACTCGCCCTTGGCCTGCTGACCGCCGGCATCTTCCTGCGCCTCGTCAGGACCAACGTGATCGGCACGCTCGGCAAGGACTACGTCGAGGCCGGCCGTTCACGCGGTGTCAGCGAATACCGTCTGGTCACCAAGCACGCCTACAAGCCGGCCCTCATTCCCATCATCACCGTGATGGGACTCCAGATCGCCGTGCTGCTGGGCGGCGCGGTGCTGACCGAAACCACCTTCGAATGGAAGGGCCTGGGCTTCCAGCTCGCGACCTACCTGACAGCCCGCGACTTCGTGGCCGTCCAGGGCATCGTGGTCCTCCTGGCCGTGATCGTGGCTGTTACCAACTTCTTCGTGGACATTCTCGCCGCGCTGATCGACCCCCGCGTGAGGTACTGATATGAGCACCACTGCCGTTATTGAACCCGTCAAGGATCCCCGAGGGCCTTGGTTCCGGCGGCTGCCGGTCATCTCGCACTTCAACAAGAGCGTCGGCCTGCAGCGGGGCATGCTTGTGGCCGGGCTGATCCTCACCGCGGTCTTCCTGCTGACCGCGATTTTCGCTCCCCTGATCGCGCCGTTCGGCTTTTCGCAGATCTCCGACGCCGAGGGCAACTTCCCGTCGCAGCAGGCACCCGGCGGGCAACACATCTGGGGCACCACCGTGGGCAGCTATGATGTCTTCTCCCGCGTCGTCTGGGGTGCCCAGACAGCCGTCCTCGTGATCATCGTGGCCGTGGTCATGTCGATCTTCATCGGCGTGGCCCTGGGCCTGGTCAGCGGCTACATCGGCGGCTGGCTGGACCGGACCCTCGTGGTCATCGCGGATGCCATCTACGCGTTCCCGCCCCTGCTCGTGGCCATCGTCATGGCGATCGCCATCAGCGGCGGCCGGTCCAGCCTCTGGGGCGGCATCCTCGCTGCGGCAATCTCCATCACGGTGGTTTTCATCCCGCAGTACTTCCGCGTCATCCGGGCCGAGACCATCCGGCTCAAAGCGGAACCGTTTGTGGAATCGGCGAAGGTTGTGGGCGCCTCCAACATCCGCATCATGCGCCTCCACGTCTTCAAGAACGCCACCCGCACCCTGCCCCTGATCTTCACCCTCAATGCCTCCGAGGCCATCCTCACGCTCGCCGGCCTGGGCTTCCTGGGCTTCGGCATTGAGCCGACGTCGGCCGCGGAATGGGGTTTCGACCTCAACAAGGCCCTGGCGGATACTACGTCCGGCATCTGGTGGACGGGCGTGTACCCCGGCCTCGCGATCGTCCTCACCGTCCTCGGACTGACGCTCGTCGGCGAGAGCATCAACGACCTCAACGACCCCCGGCTGCGGGGCCGCAAGAAGGCTGTCTCCGGCAAGGGCGGCCCGGACTCCACCACCGGCGCCCAGGCCGCACCCGAAGCAGAAGTGAGAAGTTCATGACCATCAACATCGACAAGCAGGGCACCGGCACCGGCGCGGGCCCGGTCCTCGACATCGACCACCTCAAGGTCACCTTCGCCACCGACGCCGGCGATGTGTACGCCGTCAAGGACGTCAGCCTCGAGGTCAACCCCGGCGAGGTCGTCGCGATCGTGGGCGAATCGGGCTCCGGCAAGACCGTCACCGCCAAGACGATCCTTGGCCTCCTGCCGGAGACCGCGATCAGCTCCGGGGCGGTGCTGATCAACGGCAACAACGTCATCAGTGTCAGCCCGGCGAAGCTCCGGGAAATCCGGGGCCGCGACGTGGCCATGGTCTTCCAGGAACCGTCCACGGCACTGAACCCGGTCTTTACGGTTGGCTGGCAGATTGCCGAAGGCATCCGCTCCCATGCACGCCACGGGGGAGGCGGCAGCATCAGCGCCAAAGAAGCCAAGACCCGCGCCATTGAGGCGCTGCGCAAAGTGGGGATCCCGGACGCCGAAACAAGGGTCAACTACTACCCGCACCAGTTTTCCGGCGGGCAGAAGCAGCGCGTGGTCATCGCCGCGGCGTTGGCCCTGAACCCGGGGCTCATCGTGGCCGACGAGCCAACCACAGCGCTGGACGTTACCGTGCAGGCCGAAATCCTCGAGCTCCTGCGGGATCTCCGGGACCAGTACGGCACGTCGATCGTGCTCATCACGCACAACATGGGCGTGGTGGCGGACCTCGCCGACCGCGTCGTCGTGATGTACCAGGGCGACGTCGTCGAAGAGGCAACCTCGCGGGTGCTCTTTGCCGAGCCGAAGCAGGATTACACCAAGAAGCTCCTGGCTGCGGTGCCGCACCTGGGCAGGAACTCCGCTTCCGAAGGCATGATGGAGCGGGCGCACCAGGGCGGCGAGGTGCTCGTTGAGGCCAAGAACCTCACCATCGAGTACCCGGGCCGGCTGGGAAGCCCCGCTTTCAAGGCCGTGGACGGGGTCAACTTCACTCTGTCCGCGGGCGAGGTTTTCGGCCTGGTGGGGGAGTCGGGCTCCGGCAAGACAACGATCGGGCGGGCCATCGCGGGCCTGAACCGGACCACCGGCGGCAGCCTGAACGTCCTGGGCTACGAAATGCTCAACCTGAAGGAGCGCACGTTCAAGCCGCTGCGCAAAGAGATCGGTTTCGTGTTCCAGGATCCGGCGGCGTCCTTCAACCCGCAGCTGACCATCGGCGACTGCATTGCCGAGCCCCTGGTCATTCACACCAAACCAACCCCGGCCGAGGCCAGGAAGCGGACCAGGGAGCTGCTGGAAGCCGTGCAACTGCCGGCCGCCTACGCCGACCGGTTCCCGCATGAGCTCTCCGGCGGGCAGCGGCAGCGTGCTTCCCTCGCGCGGGCGCTCATCCTGAACCCGAAGCTGCTCATTGCCGACGAGCCGACGTCGGCCCTGGACGTTTCGGTCCAGGCCGTCGTGCTGGAACTGTTCAAGGACATCCAGGCCGAATTCGGCTTCGCCGCGCTGTTCATCAGCCACGACCTCGCCGTCGTCGACATCCTGTCCCACTGGGTCGGTGTCCTCTACAAGGGCAAAATGGTGGAGCAGGGTCTCGGGAACCAGGTGATGGGCAATCCGCAGCACGAATACACCAAGAAGCTGATTGCCTCCCTGCCGGTTCCGGATCCGGACGAACAGGCCAGACGCCGGCAGGAATTCCGCGCAGTCCTCCACAGCTGAGCCGTTCCGCAAGTTATCCAAGGGACATGCCCGCCGTTCGCAACGAACGGCGGGCATGTCCCTTTCCGCACCCCGGAGACGGGACGGAAGGCCACCCCGGGCAGGCCGCCCGGGCCCGCTTAACAGCAGAAGTGATTAGCGCCGGTGCCCCTAGACTGGAGCAATGACCGAGCAGAACCAGACTAATCCTGACGCCGATTCCTATGACCCCGGGGCCAGCTCGCTGGCCGGTCAGGTGGATCCCGCGGTGATGGCGGAGCTGCTGTCGATCCGCTCCAGCATCGACAACATCGATGCCACCCTCGTCTTCCTGCTCGCCGAGCGCTTCAAGGCCACCCAGAAGGTCGGATTCCTGAAGGCAGCCCACAAACTTCCCGCCGGGGACCCCGGCCGGGAAACAGCCCAGATCGCGCGGCTGCGACGCCTTGCCGCGGAGGCCCACCTGGACCCGGCCTTCGCAGAGAAGTTCCTCAACTTCATCATCGGCGAGGTCATCCGGCACCACGAGGCCATCGCCGAGGACCATGAAGCGGCACTGGCCGCCGATCCCGGGGCCACCAACGCCGTGCGCCAGCCGACCGCCGGCGAAGTCCCCGGCGCCGCAGGCCCGACCGTCTCCGCCACCGCCTAGCCGTGGCCGGACCCCAAGCAGCGCAGCCGGAACAGGTCACCGCCACCGCCCTGGGCACCTGGCCCGGCGAGGACCCCCTCGAAGCAGCGCGCATCATCCGCGGCGAGCTCGGCAGCCCGCACCTGCCATTCCTGGCCGAATTGCCGGACCGGGGCGTCGGTTCCGACGCGCTCGGCCGGACAGCGTCCCTGTTGGTGGACCTCGCCGTGGACGTCCAGCCCCACGGCTGGCGGATCGTGGACCGTCCCGGCAAGGATTTCCGGCGGGCGCATTCGGCCCTGTCCACCGACATCAACATCCTTGCCGACGTCATCGGCGCCGAGGACACCCCGGCCACGGACATCAAGGTCCAGCTCCGCGGCCCGCTCAGCCTTGCCGCGGGCCTGCACCTCCACAACGGCGAGCGTGCCCTGATAGACCATGGTGCCCGCCGCGACCTCGCGGCTTCGCTGGCTGCCGGCGCCGGCGGCTACCTCAGCCGTGTGGCTGCCGCGGCCCCCGGGGCCCGCATCGTGGTCCAGATCGACGAGCCGGAGATCGCCTCGGTACTGGCCGGCACCATTCCCACCTCCAGCGGCTACCGGACCCTGCGCTCGGTGCCGGGCCGGGAAGCCACCGACGCCTGGCAGCTGGTCATCGACGCCCTGCGGGCGGCCGGCGCCGTCGAGGTGGTGGTGTCCGTCCCGGAAGTCGAGGCGCCGTTCGAACGGATTTTGGCGGCCGGCGCCGACGGGATCGCCGTGCCCCTGCGCGCGCTGACGTCCCGGCAGTGGGAACAGCTGGCCGGCGCTGTGGAGTCAGGTAAGCGGCTGTGGGCCGGGGCGCTCGACGTCGCCAATCCCGCCGCTGCGCTTCCCCGCGTCGCCGACGTCGTGGAGACCGTCTGGCGGCCGTGGCGCCAACTGGGCCTGCCGGCGTCGACCCTTGGCGCCTTGCGGGTCACGCCGTCGGACGGGCTGTCCGGTCATTCGCCGTCATCCGCGACGGCGGTGCTGGGGCGGCTGACCCAGGTCGCCGACGGCCTCAACCAGCTCGCGCTCGGCTAGCTGCGGGCTTCCCAGCGTTCGGGCCGGGCCCGGTCCGGAAGGTACCCCGGGGCCGACTGGCCGTCCGGGTACGGTTCCAGCCGGTAGTCGAAGTGCCCGGCATAGACGAGGACCAGCCCCAGCTGCGGCTGGATCACCTTCACCTGGATCCGGTGCTTTCCGGCTGGGCCCTCCTCCGGAGCCCACCACTGTTCGGCGTACGCTTTGGCATCAAGGGCGGCCGGCAGGGGAATCCGGAGCGGGCCCAGGAACAGCCGCGACGCCTCCGAAACCCCGCGCAGCCTGCCGCCGGCGGTGACGCCGAGGTTGAGGTCGGTCACGAGCCGCCTGTACCGCCCGACGTAATCCACCAGACCGTGCCGGCCGCCTGAATCATCGAAGCTCGTGGTGTCGTGGAACAACCGCGTGGTGCCCGGGAAGAAGATTTCGCGCCGGGCGGTGAGGCTGGACCGCCCGAACGGGTCCAGGTGGGCATGATTCTCGATCCGGAAGCGGATGCCCTCCCCATATTCCGGGAAGAACGACTCCTCGCCGGCGGCGAGGCGCAGCAGCGGGCGCAGCCATTTCTGCCGGCAGCCGACGACCTCGAACACGCCCTCGCCGACGCCGTAGCGGCCGGATCCGGGAGCGAGTGAGAAGTACTCCTGCAGCTCCGGCTGCAGGAGCGCAAAGTCCGCGCCGAGCGCAAGCTGATAGATCGGGGTGCTCACAGAAACCTCCTGGGTTGCCGGCCTGGTGCCGGGTTCCTGCCTACAGCCTGCGGCACAAACGGGGGTTTGTCATAACCCCGGCTGCGGCGTCGAAGTGCGGTCCGGGCGCCGGCGGCGCCATGCCCGGGCACCGCCGAATACGACAAAGCCATTTCAATAGGGGAATATATACATATGAAGGCACGCATTCTGGTAGTGGACGATGACGAGGCGCTGGCCGAGATGATCGGTATTGTGCTGCGCAATGACGGGTTCGAGCCTGTCTTCTGCGCTGACGGCGGGAAGGCCCTGGAAGTTTTCCGCGCCGCCAAGCCGGACCTCGTGCTGCTTGACCTTATGCTTCCGGGCATAGACGGCATTGAAGTCTGCCGCCAGATCCGCGCCGAATCCGACGTGCCGATCGTGATGCTCACCGCCAAGGCAGACACCTCCGACGTCGTCCGTGGCCTCGAGTCCGGCGCCGATGACTACGTCCCGAAGCCGTTCAAACCGGCCGAGCTCGTCGCCCGGGTCCGGGCCCGGCTCCGGCCCGGCGACCAGAAGGCCCCGGAGACGCTGCGCATCGCGGACGTCACGATCGACGTCGCAGGACACCTCGTCAGCCGCGGCACCGAGCGCATCTCGCTGACACCGCTGGAATTCGACCTGCTGGTGGCACTGGCCCGCAAGCCCTGGCAGGTCTTCACCCGGGAACTCCTCCTGGAGCAGGTCTGGGGCTACAGGCACGCCGCCGACACGCGGCTGGTCAACGTCCACGTCCAGCGGCTGAGGTCAAAGATCGAACGTGACCCCGAAGCCCCCGAAGTTGTATTGACGGTCCGTGGTGTCGGCTACAAAGCAGGTTCCTGAACCGTCGGACCGCCGCCCCGGAAATGGTCCGGCGGGCGCACCCGCTCAAGGGGCCGCTCCGAAAAGTGCTGCCCGCGCATCGGTTGATCTCCGCGAGCCTGGCCTGACCGTTCCCGCCGCCGACGCACCCAGTGCCGACGCACCCGCTGCCGGCACGCCGACGGCGGCCCCGGAGCCGGCCGCCGTCGAACCCGAAACAGCCGACGCCGATACCGCCGACGCCGGCGCGTTCGCACCCACAGCCGCTGGGCACCACGACGGTCCCGCCGGCTGGCATGCCGTGGGCTTCCAGACCAGGATCTGGGTTAAGCGCGCCCGGATTGTGGGCGTGCGCGTGGCGAGGCTGGTCCGGATGGGAGCCACCCGCCTGCTCCCCGGAATCCGCTACCTGCTCCGTTCACTGCACAGCAAATGGCGGCGGTCGATGCAGTTCCGGACCGTGCTGACGACGCTCATGCTGGCGATCATGTCCTTCGCCGTCGTCGGCGCGTACCTGTCGAACCAGATCGCCAACAACCTCTTCCAGGAACGGCTGGCCCAGGCCGAGTCGGAGACGCGCTACAACGTCAAACAGGTCCAGGACACGTTCGACGGCGCCCAGGTCACCGATCAGTCCAGTGTCATTACGCTCGTCTACGACACGCTGAACGCCGTCGAGGGCCGCGGTTCGGTGATTCAGCGGCGCTACGTCTTTGAGGCCATGCCGGAACAGACCAAACCCCGCAACCGCTGGGTGGAGTCACGGGCCTCGGACCAGCTCACCATCAGCGTCATTCCGACCGACCTGCGCAAGGCCGTGCAGGATTCGGGCAAAGAGCAGTTCTGGGCATCCACGGAGTTCCCGGTGGGTACCGAAGACCGGCCCGGAATTGCCGTCGGCAACAAGGTCACCTTCAACGGCACGGTCTATGAGCTCTACCTGATCTATGACCTCAATACGGCACAGAAGACCCTTGACGAGATCCAGAACGTGCTGCTGGCCGGCGGCGCGGTCCTGGCGCTGCTGATTGGCGCCGTGGCCTGGTACGTGACCCGAAATGTCGTCAGCCCGGTCAGCCACGCCGCTGTCGTGTCCGAGAAGCTCGCGGCGGGGCAGCTGCAGGAACGTATGGTGGTCAAGGGCGAGGACGAGGTGGCGCGGCTGGGGGCCTCCTTCAACCACATGGCCGCGAGCCTCCAGGAGCAGATCACGCAGCTTGCCACCCTGTCCCAGATGCAGCAGCGGTTCGTTTCAGACGTCTCCCACGAACTGCGTACTCCGCTCACGACCGTGCGGATGGCCGCCGAAGTCCTCTACGACGCACGCGAGGACTTCGACCCGATCAACAAGCGCTCCGCGGAACTGCTCTACAACCAGGTGGAGCGGTTCCAGTCTCTGCTGGCCGACCTGCTGGAAATCTCCCGCTTCGACGCCGGCGTCGCCACGCTCGACGCCGAACCCGGCGACGTTGTGCAGCTCGTTGCGCACGTGATGGAAGGCGTTGCCCCGGTGGCGGCCGAGTACGGCTCCGACGTCACCCTCAACGCGCCCCGGGACAGCATCATCGTGGATATGGACGACCGCCGGATCGACCGGATCCTGCGCAACCTCATCCTGAACGCGCTGGAACACGGTGAGGGCCGCCCGGTGAACATTTCCGTGGCCGCCAACGGCAACTCCGTAGCCGTCGCAGTCCGGGACCACGGCATCGGCATGACTCCCGCGGAAGCGGCACGCGTGTTCGACCGTTTCTGGCGAGCTGACCCGGCCCGGGCGCGCACAACGGGCGGCAGCGGACTCGGCCTGTCCATCGCCGCCGAAGACACGAAACTCCACAACGGCTGGCTCCAGGCCTGGGGAAGCAAGGGCAGCGGCGCGAACTTCCGCCTCACCCTCCCGCTGCGCCAGGGGGAGACCATCACGAAATCGCCCCTCCAGCTGGAGCCGGTCGACGTCGGACTCCACGGCACGGGAAGCGAACGCACCATGCTGCTGCTGGACCCCTCGCCGGCCCCGCGCGTTGTCGGTGCCGGCAAGACCGGTACCGGAACCACGGACCCCGGAAAAACGGGCACCGGATCAACGGGAACCGGAACGAAGGAGGGGTCATGAACGGTGCCACTCGGAAGACCACCCGTGCCGCGGCCGCGCTGCTGGCGGTGCTGTTGTTCCTGCTGACGTCCTGCGCGCAGATCCCGCGCTCGGGCCCGGTGGGAAAGAGCACTGACGAGAGCGCGGGGAACCCCAACAATGCCCCCGTGTTCTTCCCGTCCGCACCCCGTGCAGGTGCCGGGCCGGAAGCGGTCATCGAGGACTTCTATCTCGCCGGCAGCGGCTACGAGGACGACTACGCGGTGGCACGCCAGTACCTCACCCAGGCGTCGTCAGTGACCTGGAAACCCGACCAGCGGGTGCTCGTCTTCCGCTCCGCGCGGGTGGTGCCGACCGGCGTCGAAAACGTCTTCAACTACGAGCTGGACCTGTCCTACTCCGTGGACGCGGACGGTGTGGCCACCCAGCTGCCGGAGGGGACCAAGGAAAACATTCCCGCCACGCTGACCAAGGTGGACGGTGAATGGCGGATTGCCGAACTCCCGGACGGCACTGCGATCCCGGAGGAGACCTTCAAAGTCATCTACGGCGCCTATCCGATCTATTTCTATGACCCCACGTTCACCTACGCCGTGCCCGACGTCCGCTGGTTCATCAAAAAGAAGACCGTCAAGGCCATGACCAGCGCGCTGCTCGGCGGCCCGGCGCCGTACCTCAAGGGCGCCGTCGTCAGCGCCTTCCCCTCAGGCATCAAGCTGGCCCGCGAGTCGGTTCCCGTGGTCTCCGGCGCTGCCCAGGTGGACCTCACGGCGAAGGACCTTGTGGAGGCTTCCAACGAGGACCGGCTGCGGATGCAGACCCAGCTTGCCCTCACTTTCCGCAGCCAGCCGGATGTCATCAACGTCGAGTTGAGGGCCAACCAGGACCTGGTGCGCGTGGAAGACAACGGTTCGGTCCTCCCGCCGATCCGGGACAAAAACGTCCCGGCCCGCCAGATCGCCGTGAGCAACAACGATCTGGTCCGGTATGAGAACAACAGGATCTCGCCGCTTCCGGACATCCAGCCAGTCTCGTCCCTGTCGCCGCGGGCACCGGCGGAGTCGCCCGTCTCGCAATCCGCGGCCTTCCTCAACGCCGGACGCGGCACGCTGTACTCCGTCGTGCCCGGCCAGCCCGCGAGGTCCCTCACCACCCGCGCCACCCTGACCCGCCCCTCCTTCGACCGGTACGACTGGGTCTGGACGGCCGGGCCGGGAGCCAACGGCGCGACGGAACTGGTCGCCTACCGGCCGGCCGGCGTGGCCGAAGGCACCAGCGTGCCCACTGTGACGGTGTCGCCGGCGTGGCTTTCCGGACGGACGGTCAAGGAATTCAAGGTCTCCCGCGAGGGCACCCGCGCCCTCGTCATCACGGAGCAAAACGGCAAAACGAAAGTCCAGATAACCGGCATCGTCCGGGCAGCGGACGGAACGCCCAAGGACCTGACCGTGCCGATGACCCTCCTCGCGTCGAATGACCCGGATCAGGGCGTGTGGGTGGACGACTCCACAGTGGCTGTGATGAAGGGCTCGCCAAGCGACGCCGTCGCCCCCGAGCTGCTGTTCCTCACCTCGTCGCAAACGCAGAAGCTGGCGCCCTGGCCCGGACTGACCGCGCTCAGCGCGGGCAACGGCGGGGAAGAAATCTACGCCCAGTCGACGGAAGGCATCTTCCAGCGGATCGGCAACGGATGGTCCCCGCAGCTCAAGGGGCCGATCGATCCGTCCTACCCGGGCTAGCGCTACGACCGGGCACGGCCGGGACCCTTCGGCAGCCGTGCCCGGCCGGTGCGGGGCGGGTCACTGCGTGGCTGCTTTCCACATGGCGCCACCGGGGCCTCCCGCAGGCAACCGCGCGGGCGGAACCTTGTCACGTGGCTATTTTCAGGGAACTCGGTGACACCGGCCGTGGTGGAAGTGCCGGCGCCAGGGCTGGTTCCGGCGTCGCAGCCAACGTCGGGGCCGGGTCCAAAGGCAAGAGAACCCGGACCCGCGCAGCCCGCGGGCTGAGGAGAGCTGTGGACCCCGACCTGGCACCGCCGGCAACGGCTGCGGCCAGACACCGTGGTGGCTACCGCCGTCCGTTGTCACGGCTGGCGGACGGGGCCGCGGCCGCCGCGGCCGAAGTGCTGGCACTCGCCGCGCCGGTGGACTGCGTCTGTTGCGGGGCTGAAGACCTTGCGCTCTGCGGCGGCTGCGAACGGCTGGTCCGGCAGCTGATGCGCACACCGTTCCGGGCGGAAGCGCGGGCCCCGGCCCTCATGGACGTGGACGGCTCGGTGCTGCTGCCGGTCGTGGCCGCCGGTGCCTACCGCGCGGAGCTGGCCCTCGCGGTGCTGTCCTTCAAGAAGCACGGCCAGGGACAGCTCGCGGAGGTCCTGTCAACGGGCCTGGCCCGGGCCATCCGGGCTGCCGCCGGGGAGGACCCGGGGGTGCTGCTCGTACCCGTGCCAACGAGCGGAAGCGCCTTTCGGCGGAGGGGCTTCAGTCCCGTCCATGTGTTGCTGGGCGGCCTGGGACCACTCCGCGCGGCGGGAGCCGGCGGGCAATCCGGCCTGTCCACCGTCCACGCTCTCCACAAGGCGGGGCTGCGGGCCCGCAGGGGGCCGGCCGGGCGAGGAGCCCCGGGGCCGGCGCCGGGGTCCCCTTACGGTCTCCCCGGGTTCCGGGGACAGCCCGGCGGACAAAAGGGGCTGGGCCGCGGGGACCGGGCGCAGCGGGTGCGGGGATCCATGCGGGTACGTCGCGGGCTCTTCGCTCCGACCGTAAACGGCCGGCCCTGCATCATTGTTGACGACGTGCTCACCACGGGCGCCACGTTGGCCGAGGCTGCCCGGGCGTTGCGGGCGGCCGGGGCGCTGGTGACGGGCGCCGTCGTCCTCGCCGCGACACGCCCGCCCGGCACGCGAGACTTCGGCGCAGCCGGCCCCGCGATGGCAGGGAAGCGGCCCGTCAATGAAAAAAATAAACCAAAAAAGGATGAATAAGAGGTTGCTATGAACTAACGTCGAAGATGGGTACCAAGAACAGATGTACCTGTCGATAGCGGCTCGGAAAGGGGCTCGACTGTCAGTCAGAACAGCCCCAGGAAGTGCCGCCGTCGTGTCACCGAAGTCATTTGGAGGGCACCATGGAGTTCATGATCAGCGGACGCAATTTGACGGTCTCGGACCGGTTCCGCGAGTACGCCGACGAGAAGATCTCGAAGATCACGTCGCTGGGGGACAAAGTCCAGAGGGTGGACGCGAAGGTTTCCAAGGAGACCAAGGCCCGGCAGACAGATGAGATGCTCACGGTTGAGCTGACCGTCCTCGGCCGTGGCCCCGTCATTCGGGCGGAAGCCAGCGCCGCCGACAAGTTCGCCGCGTTCGATCTTGCCTACAACAAGCTTCTTGAACGCCTGCGCCGGGCGAAGGACCGCAAGAAGGTCCACCACGGCCGGCACACCCCCAAGTCCGTCACCGAAGCGACGGCAACCCTCGAGCCCGCGAGCACCCGCGAGCCCATATACGAAGAGGCGAACCATTGGCTTGAGCCCAAGGAGGCTCCCGCTGAAAAATCGCCCTATGAGGTCGAGAACGATATCCCGGCCGGAGACTCGCCCGTGCTCATCCGCCGGAAGGTCTTTCCCGCATCATCCCTCACGCTCGACGACGCCGTCGACAACATGGAGCTCGTGGGGCACGACTTCTACCTCTTCGTGGACAAGGAGACCAAAGCGCCGTCCGTCGTGTATCGCCGGGACGGGTGGACGTACGGAGTGATCTCCCTTGACCAGACCTGCGAGCCCGGGGCGGCTGCGCTGGAAGAGAAGATCCTCGCTTACCGGTCCGAGGATGAGCCGGCCACCGCATAAGCTGGTGCTGACCATCCGACGAAAGGACTGACGTGCAGGAATTGCTGAGCCTCAAGCAGGCCCGGCGGATCGCATTGGCAGCCCAGGGATTGGACAAGGTACGGCCCGCCGGACCCGTGACTGCACGGGCGGTGGGCCGTACTTTTGCCCGTCTCCAGCTGGTCCAGATCGACTCGGTCAACGTGCTGTCGCGAAGCCACTACCTGCCGTTCTTCTCCCGCCTTGGGAACTACGACCGCGCCATCCTTCAACGGATGGCCGGCACCCACCCGCGCCGCATGATGGAGTACTGGGCGCACGAGGCGAGCTTCATCCGGCCCGACCACTTCCAGGACCTGGTCCTGTGGCAGAGCCGGAAATGGGTGGGGGCGCATGCCATGGACCCCGAGCTGCGCAGCGGCGTTGCCGAGCGGGTGCTCGAAGCGCTGGCAGCCGGCCGGCCGATGACCGCCGCCGAACTCACCGCCCGGCTGGGTCACGTGGAGGACCGGCCGCAGGACAACTGGGGGTGGAACTGGAACGCGGTCAAGCGGGTCCTGGAGCACCTCTTCGAAGCCGGACTCATTTCGGCCGCGTCCCGCACGGACTCCTTTGAACGGCGCTACACCCTTACCGCCAAGGTCCTACCCGCCAGACCGGACGCAGATCCCGACGCAGCCGCCGACGCAGGAGACACCGGGCAGGAGCCGGCGGCAGCGCTGGTCCGCCTGATCGACGCCGCCGCCAGGGCTCACGGGATCGGCACGCTGCGGTGTTTCGCTGATTACTTCCGGACGCCCATGCGTGCGTCCGCCATTGCCGTGGAACACCTCGTTTACGCCGGCAGGCTCCAGCCGGTCACCGTGACCGGCTGGAACAAGCCCGTCTTCCGGCACGTCGAGGCCAAGCTCCCGCGCACGGCCACGGGCCGTGCGCTGCTGAGCCCTTTCGACTCGCTGGTCTTCGAGCGGCGTCGGCTCGAGGACTTGTTCGGTTTCCATTACCGCATCGAGATCTACACGCCGGAGCCGAAGCGCCGGTTTGGCTACTACGTGCTGCCGTTCCTCCTGCGCGACGGGATCGTGGCCCGCGTCGACCTCAAGGCCGACCGGGCCAACGGCCTCCTGCTGGCCCGGGCTGCGCACGCGGAGCCGGGCGCCCCGGCCGACACCGCCGTCGAACTCGCCGCGGAACTGCAGCTCATGGCAGAGTGGCTGGAACTGGACCGGATTGTTGTGTCCCCGAAAGGGGACCTGGCGCCGTCACTCGCGGACGCCGTGTCCGGCGCGGGAAGCGGTGTATCCGCTCTGAGGGAACAGGCGTAACCGGCGCTGCGTCTCTCCCGTAGACTAAACACGCCAGAATTCGGCAGCTTGAGACTGGGAGCAACTTCACGTGGCATCACTTATCGAAAAACTTCTCCGCACGGGTGATAAAAAGACCCTGAGGCAACTGCGGAACTATGCCGATTCCATCAATGCCCTGGAAAGCTCCTTCCAGACCTTCACCGACGCCGAACTGCGCGAAGAGACCGACCGTCTCCGCGCACGCCACGTTGACGGCGAGAAGCTCAACGACTTGCTGCCAGAGGCGTTCGCCGCCGTCCGCGAAGCCTCCTCGCGCACCCTTGGCCTGCGCCACTTCGATGTCCAGCTGATGGGCGGCGCCGCCCTGCACCTGGGCAACATCTCCGAAATGAAGACCGGTGAAGGCAAGACGCTGGTGGCCACCGCTCCGGCCTACCTCAACGCACTGGCCGGCAACGGCGTGCACGTCATTACCGTGAACGACTATCTGGCGGAGTACCAGTCGGACCTCATGGGCCGTGTCTACCGGTTCCTTGGACTGACCAGCGGCTGCATCCTGTCCAACCAGGACCCCGCCGTGCGCCGCGAACAGTACGCCGCTGACATCACCTACGGCACCAACAACGAATTCGGCTTCGACTACCTGCGCGACAACATGGCGTGGGACAAGTCGGAGCTTGTCCAGCGCGGCCACAACTTCGCCATCGTCGATGAGGTCGACTCCATCCTCATCGATGAGGCACGTACGCCGCTCATCATCTCCGGCCCGGCGCAGGGCGACACCAACCGCTGGTACAGCGAGTTCGCCAAGGTCGTCACGCGGCTCAAGCCCGAGGATGACTACGAAGTCGACGAAAAGAAGCGCACCGTCGGCGTGCTCGAGGCAGGCATCGAGAAGGTCGAGGACTACCTCGGCATCCACAACCTCTACGAGTCCGCCAACACCCCTTTGATCGGCTTCCTCAACAACGCCATCAAGGCCAAGGAACTCTTCAAGCGGGACAAGGACTACGTCATCCTCGACGGCGAGGTGCTCATCGTTGACGAGCACACCGGCCGTATCCTCGCGGGCCGGCGCTATAACGAGGGCATGCACCAGGCGATCGAGGCCAAGGAAGGCGTCGAGATCAAGGCCGAGAACCAGACCCTTGCCACGGTCACGCTGCAGAACTACTTCCGCATGTACGACAAGCTGGCCGGCATGACCGGCACCGCCGAGACCGAAGCCGCCGAGTTCATGAGCACGTACAAGCTCGGCGTCGTTGCCATCCCCACCAACCGCGACATGACGCGCATCGACCAGGCGGACCTCGTCTACAAGAACGAGACCGTCAAGTTCGACGCCGTCGTCAAGGATATTGCGGAGCGGCACGCAAAGGGCCAGCCGATTCTTGTCGGCACCACCAGCGTCGAGAAGAGCGAGTACCTCTCCAGACTGCTGGCCAAGGAGGGCGTCCGGCACGAGGTCCTCAACGCCAAGAACCACGCCCGTGAAGCCGCGATCGTGGCACAGGCCGGCCGCAAGGACGCCGTGACCGTTGCGACCAACATGGCAGGCCGCGGCACCGACATCATGCTCGGCGGCAACGCCGAGTTCACCGCCGTCGCCGAGCTCGCCAAGCTCGGGCTGGACCCGGAAGAGAACTCCGAAGAATACGAAGCTGCATGGCCGGCAGCCTTCGAAGCCGCCAAGCAGTCCGTGAAGGACGAGCACGAGGAAGTCCTCAACCTCGGCGGCCTGTACGTGCTGGGCACCGAACGGCACGAATCACGCCGCATCGACAACCAGTTGCGCGGCCGCTCCGGCCGCCAGGGCGACCCCGGCGAGTCCCGCTTCTACCTGTCCCTGACCGACGACCTCATGCGCCTGTTCAATTCCGGCGCGGCAGAACGGCTGATGAACAGCTCGGTGCCGGACGACGTCGCGCTCGAATCCAAGCTGGTCTCGCGTGCCATCGCCTCGGCCCAGGGCCAGGTGGAGGGCCGCAACGCCGAACAGCGCAAGAACGTCCTCAAGTACGACGATGTCCTGAACCGCCAGCGCGAAGCCATCTACGGCGACCGTCGCCGCATCCTCGAAGGCGACGACCTGCACGAAAAGGTCCAATACTTCCTGGAAGACACCATCACGGCGTTCATCGACGAAGCCACCGCCGAGGGCACCGGCGATGACTGGGACTTCAACCTGCTGTGGTCCAACCTCAAGACCCTCTACCCGGTCAGCGTCACCCCTCGCGACCTCATCGACGAGGCCGGCGGCAAGTCGCGGATCACCGTGGACTTCCTCAAGGAAGAGATCCTCTCCGACGCGCGGCTGGTCTACCAGGCCCGCGAAGAAGCCATCGGACAGGAGAGCATGCGCGAGCTCGAGCGCCGCGTTGTCCTCTCAGTGATCGGCCGCAAATGGCAGGAACACCTCTATGAGATGGACTACCTCAAGGAAGGCATCGGCCTGCGCGCCATGGCCCAGCGCGACCCCCTGGTGGAATACCAGCGCGAGGGCTTCATTATGTTCCAGTCCATGATGGAGGCCATCCGGGAGGAAAGCGTCGGCTTCCTGTTCAACCTGGAGGTTGAGGTGACACCCGCCGAAGACGTGGTGGTCGCAGACGCCGCGGGCGGACACACTGAACATCATGAGCCGCAGATCCGGGCCGCAGGACTGGAAGCGCCGGAAAAGCCGGCCCAGCTGCAGTACACGGCCCCCGGTGAGGACGGTTCGGCCCAGACGCGTGTCGAGGCCAAGGCTTCCGGCCGGTCCGGAAACCCGGCCAAGGCCGCGGCGCAGGATGCCCCGCGCCGCGCGAACAAGAAGAAGCGGCGCTAGCTGATCTGCTGCTGGCTGTCCCGCCGCGGTCAGAACTGACGGCGCAGCAATTTCTGCGGCAAGTAAAGAGGACCGGAACATGTTCCGGTCCTCTTTCGTTGTCGCTCTCTCCTCCTTCCATCGCTGCAGTCGGTCGCCCCCAGCCTGCTTTCCGGTAACAGTGCGCGGTGGCTGTCAGCCGATTTCCAGGACCGTGACGCGCCAGGCAAGCCTGCTGCGTTCCAGCCTCAGCGCCACGGCCCGGACGCGCAGCTCCTCGACCACGACGGCGCTGGCCTCATAGACATCCGCGGACACCCGGCAGGCCCGGACCGAGCGGACGGAGGGGTTGCGGTGCAGCCGTCCCGCGGTTGGCGACGCCCCGCACGGCACCCTGCGGGTCAGCGCGGCACGGTGCTGCAGGGCAGCGAGGCAGCGCTCGTCGAGCCGGCGGGCGAGCTGCTGCGCCGGCCGGATGCCGGCCAGCACCTCGATGGCCGCCTGAACCGTGCTCCGGGAAATCGCACAGATCTCCCGGGTTTCATCGGCAACCCGAACCAGCGGCGCCGCTGGCCCGGACGCATCCGGTGCTGCGACCCCTGGGACCAGGCGCAAGGGCGAAGCATTGGCTACGTGGACTTGCGCGGCGGCGCGGGGGCTGGTCATGGCGCTCATGGTGCTTCCTTTTGCTGGGGACGGGGGCTGTTGGGGGACTGCTGTGGTTCTTATCGATGCTGGTGGTGACGACGGTGTGTCAGGGCCCGGGCGGAATCCTCAGTATCTGGCCCGGCCGCAGGAAGTGGGGGTTGGCGCCGATGACCTCCCTGTTGGCCTGGAAAAGCCGGGGCCAGTCCAGGGCTATGTCGACGTCGGAGGCGAACGGCCCCAGCCTGGCCGCGGACAGGCTCCACAGCGAATCCCCGGGGCGCACTGTCACCTCTGTCCCCTCGCCCGCGGGCCGCTGAAGGCGAAGCGGCCGGCCGGTCAACGGACCGGGTTCGATGACCGGGCTGAGTGGCCGCCATTGCGGATGGACGGCCACCGACGTGCCGGGCGGAACGGCGGGCTGAACGGCGGGCGGCGTAGGCGCCGGCGTCGGGGTCCACCCTGCGGATGCGGCCGCGGGTGCGGAAGCCGCCGGGCCCGGCGCCGGCGGCAAGGTGGACGCAGTGGCGAGCGGTGCTGTGAGCAGTTGGAGTCCGACGGCAGCCAAGGCGAGGCGGCGCATAAACGCGGGGGCGAATTTTTCCGCAGCCGAAGCGGCGCGGACCTTCCCGGACCGTTCCAGCAGCGCCGCCGCGACGGCAATGGCAAATGACATGGCCCACCAGACAGTCACGATGAGTCCGGCCGTGTTCGCCACAATGCCAAGTTGGTCTTCGAACCCGGGGGACTCGTGGCGGGCCGTCGAGGACCGCAACCGCTGGACAGCCTGGCCTCCCGTTCCGGCGAGGAACAGTCCCATCAGCAGGATGGCTGTTGCCATGGCCGCGTCGGCGGAAATCACTCGGCGGCGCGGGTACGTCGGGAGTTCTGCAGTTCTCATGTTCAGGCCGCCTCACATTGGAGTGGTTCAATTACTTGGTGTTTGATGCTGTTTGATGCACTTAGATGCAGTTTGCACTCTAACTGGCCGATTTGTCTATAGCTGCTTCGAAAAGGTGCGGTTGACCGCAAGGCAGGGCTCGCCTACGCTGGCGCCATGCGCTGGGATGCCCTCTTTGCCGATCTGGAGACCCAGATGGCCGCCGGGGAGCGCCTGGATCTCGATGCCGAAATCGCGGAGCGGACGCGGACGGAGGAGGCCTCGGTGGAGCTCGCGGACCGGCTTCGCGGCTCGCTGGGACGGCTGATTGTGGTCCAGCTCGCGTCCGGATCGACGTTCGAGGGGACCTTGAGCCACGCGGGAAGCCAAGCGATGGTGCTGGACGAACCACGGCACCAGGTGTTGGTTCCCTATGCCTCCGCGGTCCGCTACGTCGGGCTCTCCCGGCTGGCCGTAACCGAGCCTTCCAAGGTCCGGCAAGGACTTGGCCTGGCCAACGCCCTGCGCGGCCTTGCCCGGGACCGCGCTGGCCTGGGCGTCCTGACCGCGGGCGGCCTAACGGGCGAAACGACGCTCTTCGGTGTGATTGACCGGGTCGGGCGTGACTACCTTGATCTGGCGGTCACCGGGGAGGGCGAGGAGCGCCGGGCGGCCAACGTGCGGCAGGTGGCGACCATTCCGTTCGCGGCGCTGGCCGGAATCAGGTCGGCGCTGACTGCCGGCTAGCTGGCGCCCGGCCGGTAGGCGGGTGCCAGATACGGCATGGCTGCCGCGCTCGGCACATGCCGCTCAGCGGGACTTGGACTTGGCTTCTTCGATCATCCGGCTGGCTTCCGCATACCGCTCTTCGATGTACTGCTCGAGCATCTTCTCCTCGACGCGCCACTGGCCGCGTCCGCCCACCTGAATGGCCTTGAGCTCGCCGCTGCGTACCAGCGCGTAGGCGGCCGGGGCATTGATCTGGAGCTGTTCTGCGACGTCGGCGAGGGTAAGGAATCGGGGCATGGCACCATTTTGCCACCGATGAGTCCATCTGAGGCTGTTATCCACAGTTTGCACTTCTTTGTTCCTGAGGCTTCCCGTCGGGGCACGAAGGCGAAACAATGATGGTGCCCGGCCGGATTCGGGCGGCGACTACAGGGGGAGCGGGCGCATGAGTGTGAGCACGGTGGCTGGCGGGGCGAGGCTGAAGAAACCATCCTGGAAAGATCCCAAGCTCATCGTTGGCATCCTGCTCGTCCTGGCCTCCGTCGCAGGGGTCACGTCCCTGGTCGGGGCCGCGGATCAAACCGCCGAGGCGTACACCGCGCGGGAAGCGATCGCAGTGGGCGAAAAGCTGACGGTGGATAAGCTGAACCGCGTCAAGGTCCGCCTTGGCGACCTTGAGCTGCACTATCTGACGCCGGCGACCGGAGTGGCTGACGGGCTCGTGGCTGCCCAGAGAATCGGCAAGGACCAGCTGGTGCCGCGCGAGAGCTTCGGGCAGCCGGACGGGCTGGGCCGGAAGCCGGTCGCAGTCACCATTGACGAGACACTGCCGGCCCAGGCAGTTGCGGGTTCCCGGGTGGACGTCTGGGTGGCGCTGCCCGATGCCCGGAACGGATTCAGCCAGCCCACCCTGCTGTTGCCCGGCGCGGAAATCGCCCAGATCACTCCGGGCAGCACTGCCCTGGGCTCGGCACGGTCCACAGTCGTTATGGTGCTTGTTGCGGACGGGCAGATGCCTGATCTGCTGGGGGCGCAGGCCAACAAGGCAAAGATCTCCGTTGTCTGGAACCCGGGTGGGGCAGGCCGATGAGCATCCCCGTCGTCACGGTCGGAGACTCGCGCGAAGACCTGGTGGGCCGGCTGGAGCGGCTCCACGGGCCGGTATCAGTTGTGCGGCGGTGCCACGAACTGGCAGAGCTGCTGGCCGCCTGCCAGGGCGGGCTGGCCCGTGCCGCCGTCGTCGCGGAGGGCAGCGAGGACCTGACGGCGTCGCTGGTTGACCGGCTGTCCGCCGTCGGCGTCGCGGTCGTTGCACTTACGGACAATCCGGACGAAAACGTCCGGCTCCGGGGGATCGGCGTGGCCGCCGAAGGAACTGGAGTCGACGCCGCCGCCCTTGCCAACCGCATCGCGGGGGCTGTCGCACTGCTGGCCGGGACTGACCCGCTCCGGCAGACCGACACCCCCGGCCAGGCGGGCGCGGGCCTTGAGCCCGGACCGTCCGGCGGCACAGCCGAGGGACGGCCGGAGGGATCCGCCGAGGGGCAGATCATTGCGGTGTGGGGGCCCGCCGGTTCGCCTGGCCGGACCATGCTCGCGGCCAACATGGCGGCAGAACTCGCCGCCGGCGGAAAGTCGGTGCTCTTGGTGGACGCCGACAGTTATGGTGCCAGCGTCGCCGCCATGCTCGGGCTGCTGGACGAGGCGGCCGGGCTCGCGCAGGCGTGCCGCCTGGCGGATCAGGGCCTCCTCGACGCGGAAGCCCTGCTCAGGATAGCGGCACCGGTGGTCACGAGATCAGGGACCTTCCGGGTGCTGACCGGCATCACCCGTGCGGACCGCTGGACTGAACTCCGCGCAGCGGCGCTTTCGCTGGTGCTGGCCCGGGCCCGGCAAATCGTTGATGTCACTGTCATCGACACCGGTTTTTGCCTCGAATCCGACGAAGAGCTGAGCTTCGACACCATGGCGCCGCGCCGGAATGCCGCGACGCTGAGGAGCCTCGAACTCGCTGACACAGTGTTCGCCGTGGGGGCGGCGGACTCGATCGGCGTCCCGAGGCTGGTCCGTGGCCTCGCAGAGCTTGAATCGGCCGTGCCGCAGGCGTCCCCGCGGGTGGTGCTGAACAAAGTGCGGCAGTCCGCGGTGGGCCGATCCCCGGAGCGGCAACTCCGCGATGCGTGGGAGCGGTACGGCCCCACCGTCGCCATCTCGGCGTTCCTGCCGGCCGATCCGGTCTCGAGCGATGCGGCGCTGCTCTCGGGATCCCTCCTGCTGGAGGCCGCACCGGATTCTCCACTGCGGAGGGGTATCGCCGAGCTGATTTGTGCACCCGTCCAGCGAAACCGTAGATCCTCTGTATTTTCTTCCACAGCGAAGCTTCGGCTAAAGGGCTAGGCTCGCCATGAGGGCCGCAACGAAGCGGCCGTGAACTTTTTGATGGAGGCGTTTGTCGATGTCGTCTGGGTCCAGCGTGGAGGATCACCCCGTTTCGATCGGTGCCGGAGAAGGCTACCTGAGGGACTACTACGAGCACCTTGCCGAAGAGGACGCTCGCGCGTATCCCGGGGAGTTGCTGGCAGAACGGGCAGAGACGCACCGCCGCACGGCGGCGCACCGGTTCCCCGGCGCCGCCAGCATCACCATCGCCGACGAAGCGGACCGCAGTGTGGTCTACATCGTCACCGACGACATGCCCTTCCTCGTTGACTCGGTCAACGCCGAACTGGTCCGGCAGAGTGCCCCCATCCGCCTGGTGATGCATCCCCTGTTCGTCGTAACCCGCAACCGCGAGAGCGGTGAACTCGTGAAGGTCGCGCGCGTCCCCTCGCACCTGGGCATCTCGAGCGGCGACACGGCAGCGATGCCGAACCTTTCGCACCTGATCGCCCAGGGGGACAACGCCTCGCACATGGAGTCGTGGATCGCCGTCGAAATCGACCTCGTGGACGACGCGAAGCGCGCGGCGCTGATGGAGGGCATCGGGCGCGTGCTCGACGGCGTGCGCGCCGCCGTCGAAGACTGGCCGAAGATGCGGCACCGGGCGCTTCAGATCGCCGAGGACCTCGACAAACTGGCCAATCCCGCGCAGATCGCCGAACTCCGGCAGGCCCAGGAACTGCTCCGCTGGCTGGATGACGGGAACTTCACGTTCCTCGGCTACCGCGAGTACGACCTTAAGAACGAATCCGGCGAGGATGTGCTGGAACCCCGGGAAGAGAGCGGACTCGGACTGCTGCGGGGAGGAACCGACACCCCGCACCAGATCCAGCACCTCACGGAAACCGGCAGGAAAAAAGCCCGCGAAAAGCGCGCGCTCGTCATCACCAAGGCCAACTCCCGCTCCACCGTGCACCGCTCGGCCTACCTCGACTACATCGGTGTCAAGAGCTTCGATGCGGCCGGCAACGTCAACGGCGAACGCCGCTTCATCGGGCTCTTCGCCACCACCGCGTACGCCGGATCCGTCCGTGACATCCCGGTGGTCCGCGAAAAGGTCGCCGCGGTCTTGAGCGATGCCGGCTTCCCGCCGGATTCCCACTCCGGCAAGGACCTGCTGGGCATCCTCGAGACCTACCCCCGCGACGAGCTCTTCCAGATCGAAATCCCCGATCTGGCCGCCATTGCAACGGGCATCCAGCGGCTGCAGGAGCGGCGCCGGACCCGGCTGTTCCTCCGGCCGGACATCTATGGCCGTTTCATGTCCGCCCTCGTCTACCTCCCGCGGGACCGGTACACCACCAACGTGCGCCTGCGCATCGAGGAGGAGCTTCGCGAGACCTTCGATGCCGTTTCCATCGACTACGAGGCGCGGATGACGGAATCCGCGCTGGCCCGGCTTTTCTTCCGGATCAGGCTTCCAAAGAACGCCGACGTCAGCAACATCAACAGCGACGAGCTTGAGAAGCGGCTGGTCCGCGCGGCCCGCTCGTGGAGCGAGGGCATCGCGGAGGTCCTGCACGCCCGTGCCGACGGCGACGGCGGCACCGAGGACGACGGCGCCAAGGAGCGTGCCGCCATGTGGGCGGAGGCCTTCCCCGCGACCTACCGCGTCGACTACGAAGTGGAGGATGCCCTGGAGGACATCGCCCGCTTCGAGAAGTACGGTGCCGGCGCCGGGCAGGCCGGGGAAACCGGAAAGGAACAGCCCGGTGTCCATGTCTACCTCCCCGAAGGCGCCGGAGCAACGCTGGAAGAGGACGCACGCGTCAAGCTCTACATGCTCGAGCCCAAGAGCCTGAGCCAGATCCTGCCCTACTTCCACAACCTGGGCCTGGAAGTCCTGGACGAACGCCCGTTCGAGATCGAAACGGCGGACCAACGTGACTTCTTCCTCTACGATCTCGGCCTGAAATACCCGGCCGGGGTGGACCCCCTCAAGACCGGGCAGCTGCTCGCGGACTCGTTCGGCGCCGCGGTCTCCGGTGAGGTGGAATCGGACAGCTTCGACCGACTGGTGCTGCGCGAGGGGATGCACTGGCGCCAGGTCGTCGTGCTGCGCGCCTACGCCAAGTACATGCGGCAGATGGGAAACACGAACTCCTACGGATTCCTGGCCGACACCCTGCTGGCCAACCCTGACGTAAACCGCGGACTCATCGCGTTGTTCGAGGCCCGCTTCGATCCCTCACTCAGTGAGGACGAGCGCAGGCTCCGGCAAAAGGAGGTCCTCGGCGGACTGGACGCAGCCATCGAACAGGTCGCGACCCTAGACGCGGACCGCGTGCTTCGCACGTTCAAGAACCTGATCCAGGCGACGCTGCGGACCAACTACTACCAGAACAAGCCGCACCTCAGTTTCAAGCTGAACCCGTCTGCGATTGACGGACTGCCGTTCCCCACGCCGATGTTCGAGATCTGGGTCTACTCGCCCCGCGTCGAGGGTGTTCACCTGCGCTTCGGCAAGGTGGCCCGCGGCGGACTGCGCTGGTCTGACCGCCGCGAGGATTTCCGCACGGAAATCCTCGGCCTGGTCAAGGCCCAGACCGTCAAGAACGCCGTGATCGTGCCCACCGGTGCCAAGGGCGGGTTCTACGCCAAGCAACTCCCGGACCCCGCGGCGGACCGCAGCGCCTGGATGGCGGAGGGCGTCGAAAGCTACAAGACGTTCATCCGCGGCCTCCTGGACGTCACCGACAACCTCATCACGACGCCGGAGGGCGAGCAGCTCGTGCCGCCGGCCGACGTCGTGCGGCACGACGACGACGATTCCTACCTCGTCGTCGCGGCCGACAAGGGCACGGCATCGTTCTCCGACATCGCCAACGGCCTGGCCGTGGAATATGGTTTCTGGCTTGGGGATGCCTTCGCCTCCGGCGGCTCCGTCGGCTACGACCACAAGGCCATGGGCATCACCGCCCGCGGTGCCTGGGAATCGGTCAAGCGCCACTTCAGCGAGCTGGACCTGGACACGCAGACCGAGCCGTTCACGGTGGTCGGCGTCGGCGACATGTCCGGTGACGTGTTCGGCAACGGCATGCTGCTCTCGAAGCACATCCGGCTGCTCGCGGCCTTTGACCACCGGCATATCTTCCTCGATCCCACCCCGGATGAGGCCGTTTCCTTCGCCGAGCGGCAGCGGCTCTTCGAACTGCCCCGTTCCTCGTGGGACGACTACAACAAGGCACTGATCAGCGAAGGCGGCGGCGTGTTTGCCCGCCAGGCGAAATCCATCCCGGTATCGGACCAGGTCAGGTTCGCCCTCGGGCTGCCCGACGGGACCACACGGCTCAGCCCGCCCGAACTGCTGCGTGCGATCCTGCTTGCCCCGGCCGACCTGCTGTACAACGGCGGAATCGGCACCTACGTCAAGGCCGGCACGGAAACGAATGCCGAGGTGGGCGACAAGGCCAATGACTCCATCCGCGTCGACGGCCGCGAGCTGCGCGTGAAGGTGGTCGGTGAAGGCGGCAACCTGGGCATGACCCAGCGGGGCCGCATCGAGGCGGCACTCCAGGGGGTTATCCTCAACACCGACGCGATCGACAATTCCGCCGGGGTGGACTGCTCCGACCACGAGGTCAACATCAAGATCTTCGTGGACCGGATGGTCGCCGCCGGGAAGCTGGATCCTGCGGAACGTTCGGAGTTCCTTGCCTCGATGACCGATGAAGTCGGCCGGCTGGTGCTGGAGGACAACATCGACCAGAACATCCTCCTGCTCAATGACCGGATGCGGGTTTCCGAATGGAGCCCCAGCTACGAACGCCTGATGGACTGGCTGGAGAAGCGCGCCGATCTGAAGCGTGAGCTGGAAGCCCTGCCGACGACCGAGACGCTGCGTGAGCGGCTGGAACAGGGCCAGGGCCTGACCTCGCCCGAGCTGTCAGTGCTGGCCGCCTACGCCAAGATCGAACTCGCCTCGGCGCTCCGGGACAGCGACCTGGCCGACGACCCGTGGTTCCGTGCCACGCTGCGTGCCTACTTCCCGCAACAGCTGCGGGACAGGTTCGACGCCGAACTGGACACACACCCGCTGCGGCGCGAAATCATCGCGACGGTGGTGGCCAACGACATGATCAACCTCGGCGGCATCACCTTCGCGTTCCGCGCCATGGAGGAAACCTCGGCCACGGAAGCCGCTGTCGCCAAGGCGTTCGTGGCCCTCCGCGAGGTCTACGAACTCGACATCATGGTCAAGGAACTCAACGAACTCCCGGCGTCGTTCCCGACCGAACACTGGAGCACCGTCCACCTGGACATCCGGCGGCTCCTGGACCGCGCCGTCCGGTGGCTCCTGGGCCAGGGCTCGACATCCCGTCCCATCGCCGACATTGTGGCGGAATTCAAGCCGCTCATGGACCCCATGCGGGCCCGGCTGCTGGACTACCTCCGCGGCGACGACCGCGCGCGCGTGGCCGAATGGCTGGAGAAGGCGCGCAGCTGGGACCTTCCCGAGGACCTGGCGCACCGCTGGGCGGAGCTGTTCGAGAGCTTCGTGCTCCTGGATATCGCCAAGATCGTCCATGTCAGCCCGGAATCCGTGGCCGACATTGCGCACGTGTACTACACGGTGTTCAACCGCTTCCACGCGGATTCCCTGCTCGAACGCATCACCAAGCTGCCGAGGGCGGACCGCTGGCAGGCCCTGGCCCGCGCGGCCCTGCGGGATGATCTCTACTCCACCGTCTCGGACATGACGACGGCGGTCCTGGAGAGTACTCCGGCCGGAACTCCGGCGGAGGAGCGGCTGGCGGCCTGGGAGAGCCAGAATGTGGAGCAGCTCGGCCGGGCGAAGTCCATGTTTGACGAGGTCAATGCCCTCGAGGCCGATGACATGGCCTCGCTGTCGGTAGCATTGAGGCTCTTGAGGTCAATCGTTCGACGCTAGGGGCTGCCGCCCCCGGCGTCGCAATTGGAGGTGCTGTGGCAATCTTTACGGACCCTATCAGGGAGCATGCTGATTTCGGGCCGGGGGATGCCGAATGGCTACACCTCCTTGTCGGCGACTGGCAGATGGTCGCGGACCTTGCGTTCGCCGACCTGGCGCTGTGGTTCCCGCACCCTGAGTTCGGTTACGTGGCGCTGGCCCACGTCCGCCCCTCCACCACGCACACGGTGTTCCATGCCGACTTCGTGGGGGAGGGGATCAGGTCGGACCTGCTGCCGCTGGTTGGCAAGGCGTGGGAGAGCCGCACGATCGAGCGCTCCAACGAGACTAACTGGAGCAGTGACATGGCCCTCCGGGTCGAGGCCGTACCCATGGTCCGCAACGGCCGGACGCTGGCCATCGTCACGACCCACATGGACCTTTCCAGCTCCCGGATGCCGTCCCGGCTTGAGCTGACCTACCGGCAATGCGCCTACGATCTGCTCCGGATGGGCACGCTCGGGCTCTGGCCCGACTTCGCCTCGCCTACCGGCTCCCGGCGCGGCGCGCCCCGCGTCGGCGACGGCCTCATCAGGCTCGACGCCGAGGGGATCGTCCAGTACGCGAGCCCCAACGGGGTCTCCGCGTTCCGCCGGCTCGGCGACGGCGAGTCCCTCGAGGGGAGGAGCCTGGCCGAGGTCACGGCGGGACTGCTGAAAGACCGCCGCATGGTGGATGAGACCCTCCCGCTCGTTGTGACGGGACGCATGCCATGGCGCAGTGAAATAGAGTCCCGCGGGGTCAGCCTGTCGCTGCGGGCCATTCCCCTCCGGGACGAACAGCAGCGCTTCGGGGCCCTGGTGCTCTGCCGTGATGTCTCCGAGCTGCGGCGGCGGGAGATGGAACTCGTGACAAAGGACGCCACGATCCGCGAGATCCACCACCGGGTGAAGAACAATCTGCAGACCGTCGCTGCACTGCTGCGGATGCAGTCACGGCGCATGGTCAGCGACGAGGCCAAGCAGGGACTCGAGCAGGCGATGCGACGGGTGGCCACGATTGCCCTCGTGCATGAGACGCTCTCCCAGGGCCTGACCCAGAGCGTCGACTTCGATGAGCTCATCGGCCGCCAGTTCCGCCTCTCGGCTGAGGTGGCGTCCCCGTCGCAGCAGGTGAAAACGGCCCGCTCGGGACTCTTCGGCGAGCTGCCGAGTGACTTTGCCACCCCGCTGGCCCTGGTGATCAACGAGCTGGTGACAAACGCCGTCGAGCATGGTCTGGAGGGCCGGACCGGAACCGTCTGGTTGATCGCCGACCGCTCCGAAAGCGAGGACGGCGAGGAGCTGCTCACCGTGTCTGTCGCGGACGACGGCGTCGGCATCCCGGCCACGCCGTATGTGGAGGGACTGGGCCTGCAGATCGTGCGCACCCTGGTGACGAGCGAACTGGGCGGGAGCATTCAGTGGAAAGCCAGGGAGGGCGGCGGAACCGCTGTCCAGATTGTCCTGAGCCTGGCTAAACGGTAACCGTTGGCCGGCGGCGGGCCGGTTCATTGAACCCGCCCGTCCGGCCGGCGGCACGGCCCGGCGGCCGTTAAACGGCAAATGGCCGCAGACGGAGGTCTGCGGCCATTGCTGTCCTGCCGCTGAATGCGGATTGCCGGTGCGCCGGCATCAGGAACTTGGTCTTTAGGAGGCGCGGCGGGCGCGGGCCGCGCGGCGTTTCAGGGCGCGGCGTTCGTCTTCGCTCATGCCGCCCCAGACGCCGGCGTCCTGGCCGGACTCCAGCGCCCACTGGAGGCAGGTGTCGACAACGGGGCATCGACGGCAAACACTTTTGGCTTCCTCGATCTGCAGGAGGGCGGGGCCGGTATTTCCTACGGGGAAGAAAAGCTCCGGGTCCTTGTCAAGGCACGCTGCGCGGTTACGCCAATCCATGCTGATCAGTCACTCCATTTCCTGGGCACTCGTTAAATGCCTTTGTGAAACTATTCACTAGAGGCTTCATAAGAAAGGGGCCCTCTGGGGCCCCCTCGGTCATCTGGTTTAAGCGTGTCATGTTAACGCTGCGTAAACAAGGGATAACCCGCTTCAATATGCCTCGGGATCGTGAGCGATGCATCACATTCGCTGGCGGCGCCCTCACATCTAGACGACTATGTCCGGTACTGTGCCAGTGTGTCAAGAGCTCCTGAAAACCCCTCCGGACCTGCCGCGAACGGCGATGGTCTTCCCCCAGGTGTCCCTGCCGGCGATCCCGGCGCCGGCCTTCCTGCGCGGCCCTCAGGCATCCTGGTGATTGCGGTCGTCGTCGCGCTGGAAGCGTCAGCGCTGCTGGTGGCGGCCATCTGGTACGGAAGCCAACTGCTGACGGGCGCCCCGGTACTCTCCTTCTGGGGCGCGGTGTTCACGCTGGGGCTCCTGCTGGCCTTCTCCGCCTGGCTCTTTGCGGTGGCCACCTTCCTGTTCCGCGGATACCGGTGGCCGCGTGCGGGCGCACTCGTTGCTCAGCTCTTTACGCTCACCATCGGCTTTCCAACGCTGACGGGTGGGTTCCCCCTGGCGGGTCTGGCCATGCTCGTGCCGGCGGTAATCGCCATCGTGCTGCTGTTTGACAAGCGTGTCATTGCCTTCGCGTCGCGTGCAGGCGGGGCGCCGCCCGCCCTGTAGCCGCGGATTCACGGTCCCCTGGCGCTGCTGTCTGCCGCAGGATCGAACGCCAACTGCACCATCTGCGACCGGCCGTCCGATATCACGACCGCGCGGCCCGGGGGAGGGTTTTGCTCTAGGTCGAAACGGACGCCGAACAGCTCTCCGTCCAGAGGGCTGCGCGGGGCGATCAGGACGCCCCGAACCTGGCCGGCCGCCCTCAGAACCAGGGGAACCCGTTGCCGGGTGCCCGGGCTGTAGACGGCGGTGAGGACCACCCGCCAGCCGAGCCTGTTGAGCAGAAGCAGCTGGCTGTTGGCTTCGGGCGACTGCAGATCGAGGTCGTCCGCCAGGAGTATCGCTGCCGGGTCCAGTTCGCCGGAGCTTGCTGCTTCGTGGAGCCCCGCCCAGTACTGCTCCGCGTCCTCCTCCGCGTGGGCGCGGAGCCAACTGGCCCCCGGATTGAGGCCTGGCAGGGCAGTCAGCAGCGAACTCTTGCCGGAGGAATGGCCGCCGAGGACGGCGAGGACATCGCCCTGCTGCAGTGGTAGGCCCGCCGGCAGCATGTCGTCGCCTCCGACGCCAAGGCACACGTGGCCGGGCGGGGGAGCAGGGCACGATAGGCGGGAGTGGACTTCGGCGACCGTGACCAGCCGGGGAAGTGGCTCGACGCGGAACGGCCGGGTCCGCGGGGCAACGGTCCCTGCCAGCGCAGCAGGGGAGGCGGCCCCGAACAGCTGTCCCACATGCCCCGACGGAGAGGATGCCGGGGACATCGGCCCAAAAACCACCACCCGGCCGGAAGCGGCGTCAAAGACGGGCAACCGGGGCCAGCCGAGCCTCCCCTCTTCCGTCGATCCGGCGGGCAGGAAGATCCGGTTGGGAACGGCAGCGAAGAACCTGGCGCTCACAAGCTCGCGTTCGCCCGCGGCAAGCACCGTGATTCCCGCCCTGGCGCCGTCGCGGACGATGTCCTGGACGAGGTCTTCGGCCCAGGCCAGGGGGCCGGCCCGGAACGCCGACACCCAGGAGCCCCAGCCGCACAGTGCGAGGACCAGGTCAGGTGGGCCGGCCGTGGGCGCCGCGCCCAGTCGCCGGGTCATTTCTTCCGAGAGCCGTTCCAGAACCCGCGCGGCCCGGCGGAGTTCGTGCAGCCCCACGACTGCGCCGACCCGCGGCGCCTTGGCCGCTTCGGTGAATGAACCGGCGGCATCCAGGAGATAGAGATGCGATTCCTCCTCGCAGCTAAGGAGTTGCCCGAGGATGAGCCCCAGGACGGCGTCGGCGCCGCCATTGCTGCCCGAGATCAATCCCAGATGACCGTGTGCGCCCGGAAGCCAGCCAAACTCGGCGACGCGCTGCTCTTCGGGAAGGTCCAACAGCCCCAGCCGGGTCCCGTCGAGGATCCCGTCCGCGGGAAACGGCAGATTCCTGGGGAGGGGCTCTGCGACGGGACGGCGTGGCGGGCTGCCGCCGGCCGCCTCCCACAGGGCGGATACTGTTTCCGTCAGCCGGGCCACAGCCCCGGCAGATTGCGGGGCTGTGCTGCCCGCCGAGCCTGATGAGCCGGCCGGCGGGCGGTTGAGGAATTCCATTGCCTCCATCACCGCGGGGCGGCGGGTCGTCTCCTGGACGGGCGAAGTGACCGTGGCCGACTGGAACTCCTCCGGCGCTTCGTTGCCGCGGACCAGGTAGGCCCGGCCCGGTCTGGTGATCGGAATAGCGGCGGCCAGACGGGAATTGATGATGTCAACGGACTCCATTTCGGATTGGACCCGCAAGGCGACGCAGCTGGTGACGTTTGCGCGGATATCGGCTGACACGGCGCCCTGGGGACGCTGGGTTGCCATGATGAGGTGTATTCCGAGGGATCGGCCGATGGCGGCAATCCGCATCAGTTCAGCCAGGGCGGCAGGGGCCTCATCGACCAGCATCCTGAATTCATCGATGATGATGACCAGATGAGGCAGCAACGGCCCGGCCGGATGAGCCGATTCGTAAGCTATGAGATCGGCGGCCCGAAACTCGGCGAGGAGTTCCTCCCGGCGGCGAACTTCCGTGCCCAGGGAGACGAGAGCGCGGGCTACTGCATTGGTGTCGAGGTCGGTGAGGAGCCCGACGCAGTGGGCCAGGCCGGCCAGGGGCCGCAGACCGGCGCCGCCCTTGAAATCTATGAACAGCAAATTGACTCGGCCGGGTGGATGGGCGGCCGCCAACGCAGCGGCCAGGGTCCGGAGGAATTCCGACTTGCCTGACCCCGTGGTGCCCGCCACGAGGAAGTGGGGGCCGTCAGCCTGGAGGTCCAGCCGCAGGGGACCGGAACTTCCGATGCCAACCACCACCGGAAGGCCACCCGCTGAGGCGGACTCGGTCCAGCGCTGGGAAATGTCCCGCGCTGAGAACGGGACAAGCCCACCGAGGGAACAGGCCGGGGGGATGCCCGTCCGTGGGACCGACGATGGAACACCGGCTACCAAGTGGCGGCAGTTGCGGTCGAAGACGCCGGCCGGAACAAGGTCAGGTGTGAACTCCAGCGATGAGCGGGCTGATGAAAGCGTTCCGGTCCGGGCATTGAGAACGATGGATGACTCTGCACCTGCGTCCGGATCGCCGGCGCAGTCGATTACTTGCCAGCCGCGGCTGACTGCCACGGCGCGCAGCGCGGATGTTCCGGCGGCTTTGACGATGATCAGTACCCCGCCCTCGGGGCCCCCGTCCGGGCAGGCCGCCAGGGTTTCCATAGTGGCGGCTTCCTGCGTGGAGAGAGTCGCGGCTGCAAGGAAGCGCGCGGCAAGGAGAGCCGGGGTCGGACCATGAATGAGAATCCTGGTCCGCCGGGCAGCGGGGTAGCAGGCAAGCTGCAGCACGAAGGATCTGAGCAGCCCCGCCACATTGGCTTCCGGCCCACAAAGGGTGGTCACGGTGGTTCCAGGATCCAAGGTAACAGGCATCATTCCGAGCAGCGGTGGCCGAACGCCGGCGTCGGGCGGCTCCAACCGGATGTTAGCGCATTGTTGTGCCTCTCCGAGGCGCAGCCATACGGGCCCTGTGCCGGCAGAGGCCGCCACAACAGAGTCAGGCCCGGCAAATGAGCCTCGCAGGGACAGCTCTGCTGCAGACGGTGCGGCCCGCCGCCGTCGTTCCATGTCCTCAATCGCCGCCGCGGCGACGGCAGCCTTCAACTCCCGGCGCTGCCGTCTGCCCAAGACAACGGGTACCAGGACCGAAACCGCTGACACAGCCGTGAACGCCAGGAAGATCCACATTCCCGTTCCGACCGCCAGTCCGGCCCCGATTGCCAGCGGAAGGGCCGCCGCCAGCATCAAGGCAGCCCTGTTGCCGTTCGCCGCGGGGTTGCTGACCACCAACGGTGCCGAGGCGTCTGAACCCGCAGAACTCTGGACTCCGGGGGCCAAGGCGCCGCAGAAAACCAGGGACATCGACGAACCGCCGCACCGGATCATGGCGTCTGACGAGAGGGCCGCGGCCTGCACTCTTTTTCCGTTGACGCTGATCCCGTTGGCACTCCCAAGATCGAGCAGGGTGACGGCGGAGTCGGAGACATCCAGCTGCGCATGTTCGCGGGACAATTCCGTGTCCGGGATGACGATCTCCGTGCCGCTGCGTCCGATCCGGAATCTTCCGCGCCGTAGGGGGACCACCAGGCCGGCGCCGGGCCCGCTGTGCACGGCAAGGACCAGGCGTGCCGCATCCGGGGCAGCGGCAGTCACTGCGCCGTCCATCAGAACTGCGCCGTCCATCAGAACTGCGCCGTCCACCAAGACGGCGCCGTCGACGAGGGGGCGCTCGCCGACAATGAACGCGGCGACCGGGACCCGGTCCACGGTCAGCTCCCGGGTCCCGTAGCGACGGGCGATCGCCGCCTGAAGTTCCACTCCGGAACACATGGCTGGCAGTTCGATGGACAGCTCCACCGGCCCGGCCGCGAGTGCGGATCCCGGCGCCGGAACGAGAGTGCAGTGCAGCATCATCGGCTGGGGGTCCTTTCCCGCGGCGTCGCTAAATCCCACGCTAGTCGCGGAAGCAGCGGCCCGCGCCAAGGAAATCCTGGTATGTGGAAAGCCGTGCTGACCTCGGGAAACGTACAAACGACCGGGCCCGCGGCGACCCCCGCCGCGGGCCCCGATTCGCCGGTTTACACCCTGTCTCGGGTAGGCTAGAGCAGCAGACAACGCACAACGTTGCGCTGCCCATATTCGAACCAGGAGATTTTGTGACCGCTGACCTTGTCATCGTAGGGTCAGGCTTTTTCGGCCTGACAATCGCAGAACAGGCCGCCACTGAGCTGGGCTTGAAGGTTGTCGTCATCGACCGCCGCCACCACATCGGCGGTAATGCCTACAGCGAGAAGGACACGCAGACCGGAATCGAGGTGCACCGTTACGGCGCACACCTCTTCCACACCTCGAACGAACGTGTCTGGGAGTACGTCAACCGTTTCACGACGTTCACCAACTACGTGCACAAGGTGTACGGCGTGCACAAGGGTGAGGTTTACTCCCTGCCCATCAACCTGGCCACGATCAACCAGTTCTTCCGCGCCAACCTGACTCCCGGCCAGGCGCAGGAGCTCATCAAGGAACAGGCCGGGGAACTTGCCGGCACTGACCCGCAGAACCTGAACGACAAGGGCATCCAGCTCATCGGCCGGCCGCTCTACGAAGCGTTCATCAAGCACTACACCGGCAAGCAGTGGCAGACGGACCCCAAGGACCTGCCCGCGGGCATCATCTCCCGGCTTCCGGTGCGCTACAACTACGACAACCGGTACTTCAACGACAAGTACGAGGGTTTGCCGACCAACGGCTACACCGCGTGGATCGAAAAGATGGCCGAGCACCCGAACATCGAGGTCCGGCTCAACACCGATTTCTTCGACGAGTCGCACGAATACAGCAAGAACAAAGTTGTTGGCAACGTCCCGGTCATCTACACCGGCCCCGTCGACCGCTACTTCGACTACGCCGAGGGCGACCTCTCCTGGCGCACCATCGACTTCGAGGAAGAAGTGCTCGACGTCGGCGATTTCCAGGGAACGTCCGTGGTCAACTACAACGACGCCGATGTGGCCTACACCCGCATCATCGAGCCTCGCCACTTCCACCCGGAGCGCGACTACCAGACGGAAAAGACCGTCGTCATGCGCGAGTTCTCCCGCGCGGCGGAGAAGGGCGACGAGCCCTACTACCCGATCAACACGGCAACGGACCGGGAGCGCCTGCTGAAGTACCGCGACCTCGCGGCCGCCGAAAAGGACGTCCTGTTCGGCGGACGCCTCGGAACGTACAAGTACCTGGACATGCACATGGCCATCGGGTCCGCGCTGACCATGTTCGAGAACCAGATCCGCCCGCATTTCGAGGGCGGCGCGAAGATTGAAAGCGGAGGAGTGGACGCGTGACAGTCTCAAGCGAAGTAGAAGTTGAAACGAAACTGAGCTGGTCGACTCTCCAGAGGGTAATTCTGCCCAGCCAGAGCCAAATGGACACTGTCCCGCTCTACATGGACATGGGTGCCGCCACCGGGACGCAGCTGCCCACGGCGGGCGACCGCGAGGGAAAACCGGCCAGTGTCCGCAGCTTCGCAGCCCCAACGAAAGAAGCTCATATAGAGGATTTCCTCTCCCGCAGGTCCACCTTGGTCCGTTCGGGTGAGCGTGTGTCTTTCGGAAGCTATTTCAACGCCTTCCCGGCAAGCTACTGGCGCCGATGGACAACCGTTGAGAATATTCGGCTTCAGGTACGCACCCAGGGGCCCGGCTCCGTCATTGTCTACAAATCCAATGCACGTGGGTCCCTCCAGCGGGTCGACACCCGGAGGGTTGAAGGAACAGCTGACAGCGTCTTCGAGTTGAGCTTGGCACCGTTTGGCGACGGCGGATGGTATTGGTTCGATCTGGTCGCCGGCACGGAACCCCTCGTGATGCTCGAGGCAGAATGGCAGGGGCCAGCCGTTGAAAAGCCATCGGGCTCCGTCACCCTGCAGATCACGACGCTGAACAAGAACGACTTCTGCCTGAACAACCTGCGTCTCATGGCGGAGAATCCTGAAGCCCTTGAGCACGTTCAGGAAGTGCTCCTTGTGGATCAGGGCTCACAAAAAGTCTCTGAGGCCGAGGGATTCGCGGAAGTCAGGGATGCGCTCCAAGGGAAACTGAGGATCATCAACCAGTCGAACCTCGGAGGGTCCGGCGGGTTCGCCCGGGGAATGTTCGAGGCCGTTGAAAATGGCAGCGACTATGTGCTTCTTATGGATGACGACATAGTCGTCGAGCCGGAAAGCATCATTCGTCTCCTCACATTCGCGGACCGGTGCAAGACGCCGACCATCGTCGGTGGGCACATGTTCGATCTTTACAACCGGACCGTCATGCACACGTTCGGTGAAGTTGTGAATCCGTACAGGTTCCAGCCCGCACTGCCGAGCGAGGAAATGATTCTGGGGCACGACTTCATGTCGTCAAATCTTCGCCAAACGTCCTGGCTGCACCGTCGTGTTGATGTGGACTACAACGGCTGGTGGATGTGTCTGGTTCCTACCGCCGTTATCCGCGAGATTGGCTTGTCGCTTCCACTGTTCATCAAGTGGGATGACTCTGAGTACGGCCTTCGTGCCAAGAAACACGGATTCCCGACCGTCTCCCTGCCTGGTTCAGCGGTTTGGCACGTTTCGTGGATCGACAAGGACGACCTGGTCGGCTGGCAGGCGTACTTCCACGCGCGCAACCGTGTTGTCGTGGCGCTGCTGCACAGCCCCTACGAGTACGGCGGGCGCGTCGTTCGCGAGTCTCACTACCATGACGTGAAGCACCTCGTTTCGATGCAGTATGCAACTGTCAGGGGGCGTAACTGGGCAATGGAAGATGTCCTCAAGGGGCCGGCCGGTCTTCGGGAGCTTCTGCCGACGAAGTTGCCGGAGATCCGAAAAATGATGGCTGGTTACTCAGACTCGGTGTTCCGCCCTGACCAGGACGACTTCCCTGCACCAAAAATGGACAAGCCGCCCCGCCGGGGCCACGGCATCACACAGCCCTCGAAGGTCTCACTTCTGCCATGGGCAGCCAAGACGGTCATCCGGCAACTGCTTAACCCCGTGAGCGGATCAAGCATGGAGCGCCCCCAGGCGACCGTGCCGCACCAGGACAACCGTTGGTGGCGGATGGCCCAGTACGACAGCGCGGTGGTCTCCAACGCAGAGGGAACAGGTGCGTCCTGGTACAAGAGGGACCCGAAGCAGCTCCGCGAGATGCTCGCCCAGAGCGCGCATCTGCACTCAGTCCTGCTCAAGGACTGGCGCGAACTTAGCGCCCAGTACCGGGCTGCCGTGGGGGATCTGACTTCGATGGAGTCATGGAGGAAGACTTTCGAGCAGCACACGCAGAACGAGATCAAGTGAGCGGCGTCAGCTTAAGCGAACTCACCACCCCCGGCATCGGCGGCGGGATCCGCGACATCCGCCAGTCCGGGTTCTTGCTGAAGTTGTTGGTACGGAAAGAGCTCAAGGTCCGTTACAGGGGCTCCGTTCTGGGGCTGATGTGGTCCTACGTGAAGCCCGGCGTCCAGTTCATTGTTTTTTACATCGCCTTGGGCGTATTTCTTGGACTGGAAAAAAGTCCCAAGAACCCTGACGGGCTCGCCAACTATGCCATCTACCTTTTCTCGGGAATTGTGCTCATCAATTTCTTTTCCGAGGCACTGGGCAATGCTGCGAGGTCGATAGTCCATAACGGCAACTTGATCAAAAAGATCTATCTTCCGCGGGAGCTGTTCCCTGTCGCCTCTGTGTGGGTTTCCGCGGTTCACTTCTTTCCGCAGCTGGTTGTGCTCGTCACAGCGTGTGTCTTTGCTGGGTGGCACCCCAATCTGCTCCAGCTCCTGGCTGCGGTCGGAGGCTTTGTCATCGTTGCACTCCTTGCCACAGGACTCGGCCTGCTGTTCGGCTCGGCAAACGTCTATTTCCGTGACTCCGAGAACATCGTCGACATGTTGCTGATGATCGCGACATGGGCTTCGCCGGTCATGTACTCGTGGACCATGGTTCGGGACAAGCTTGGGGACGTTGCTTTCGCCGTCTACCAGGCGAATCCGATCACCGTTGGAGTGGAGCTCTTCCACTACGCTTTCTGGTTGCCAACCACCGATGGTTCAGCGCCGATGCCGCCGAACTTGTTCACCTTGTGGTTGCCCGTGGGAATCGTTCTTTCGATCGCGGTCCTTGTCCTGGGCCAATTTACATTTCGTCGGCTTGAGGGCCGATTCGCGCAGGAGTTGTGAGTGGCAAACGCTATTGAAGTACGGGACGTCAGCAAGCAGTTTGTGCTGCGTCACACCCGGTCGTTGAAGGAGGCTGTCGTATGGCTTGCCAAGGGTCGCCGAGGCGACCTGTCGGAGAAGTTCCACGCGCTCAAAGACGTCTCGCTGACAGTAAGGACCGGAGAGTCCGTGGCGCTCCTGGGGCTGAACGGGTCCGGTAAGTCGACGCTCCTTAAACACATATCCGGAGTCATGCTTCCCGACTTCGGCACTGTCCGTACCCGGGGACGGGTGGCCGGCCTCATTGAAGTTGGCGCGGGTTTCCACCCCGACTTGTCGGGCCGGGACAACGTCTACCTCAACGGAGCCATCCTGGGGATGACGGAGCAGCAAGTCAACGATCGCTTCGACGCCATCGTGGAGTTTGCAGAAATCGGGCAGTTTATCGACACGGAAGTGAAGTTCTACTCTTCCGGAATGTATCTGCGGTTGGCCTTCTCGGTAGCAGTCCATACGGACCCTGAGGTCTTCCTCATCGATGAAATTCTGGCGGTCGGAGACGAGCCTTTCCAGCGCAAGTGCATCTCCAAGATTCAGGAGCTGGCCCAGAACGGCAAGACGCTCGTTGTCGTCAGCCACGACCTTGACCTGGTGTCGCGCATCTGCGAGCGGGGTGTCCTCCTTGAGCACGGGAACCTGATGTTCGACGGCCCTATTGATAAGGCCGTGGCCCTTCTTCGGGCCTAGGGCCGGGCAGCGGCAGGGCCCTCAAGGGAACTGAGCGTCTCAGTCCCCGGACCGGAGCACATCGACGACGACCGTTTCACTATAGGAAGAGAACTGTGACTAGTAGGCCGTCGGCGATGGTGCTTCAGGGGCGCCATATACGGGTAAGTTCCCGTCCTGACAAGGCGAACACGGGCCTAAGAACGGACATCCAGGGGCTGCGAACCCTTGCCGTGGGACTTGTGATTCTTTATCACATCTGGCCGGAACTGCTGCCCGGTGGCTTTGTCGGGGTCGACGTGTTCTTCGTCATCTCAGGCTTCCTCATTGTGGGATCCCTGATCAGGGAACTCTCCAATACCGGACGGATTCGGCTGTCCGTTTTCTACGCCAAGCGCATCAGGCGGCTGCTGCCGGCTGCCAGCGTGGTCCTGATTGCGACCACCATCGCGACTGTGATCCTCCTGCCACAAAACAGGTGGCAGTCAATTTCCCTGGACGTGATCATGTCCGGGCTGCAGGTCCAGAACTGGAATCAGGCGTTCAGCGAAAACAGCTATGCGGGCGCGACAGCCGCCGTGTCGCCGGTGCAGCACTATTGGTCTCTTGCCGTCGAAGAACAATTCTATTTGGTAACCCCACTGATCCTCCTGGCGGGGGTGGTCGTCGCTGCGAAACTGCGCCTAAGGATTGAAACCATTTGTCTCGCCGGGCTGGCGACAGTGTCTCTTGCGTCATTCGTCCACAGCATCATGTTTTCGTCCACGGAGCACGGCATCGCGTACTTCGCTACGAGCACCCGAATGTGGGAGCTCGGTATGGGGGGTATTGCCGCCGTCCTATTGCCGAAGATGCATCCACGGGCGGTGTTCCTGCGTGCTGCCGGTTGGATCGGTCTCTGCGCAATCCTCTACTCCGCGTTGACGTTCTCTACCGCCATGGATTTCCCAGGGTCCGTCGCACTCTTGCCGGTGCTGGCTACGGTTTTGGTAGTCGCTTCGGGTGCGTCGCACTTGCAGCCTTCAGTCGACCGCGGTTATCCGGTTACCCGGCTCCTGAGCCTTCGGCCGGTGACGTACGTTGGTGACCTGTCTTACTCCCTCTACCTCTGGCATTGGCCCGTGGTCGTCTTCTACGTGTTTCTCCTTGGCCGTACGCCCGGCTACCTTCACGGTGCGGCCATTGTCGGGATCAGCTTGGGTTTGGCGGTTACGTCCTACTACTTCGTCGAGCAAAAGTTCCGTCACGCGGTCAGCCCTTTCCGGGGTCTTCCGCTGAAAGCACGACGATGGAGGCCCCGGGGCGGGAACGCTCTCGTCGTTGCCGCGGGCTTGATCGCAGCCACGACAGTTCCAGCCCTTGTGCCTTGGGTCGTTGTCGAGGTCAAATCCCAGCAGTTGAGCGGGGCGCTGAACCTGCGCGAATATCCGGGAGCGACGGCGTTTGACCCCAGTCGCCCTGCAACGGTTCCCGATGCACTGCCCGTACAGCCGGATCCCGCCGTGGCATTGAAGGATGTGCCCCTCACCGGCAAGGACGAATGCGGGACCTTTGATCCGGCGAGCATCAGGATCGAGCAATGCTTGTACGGTCCGGCGGATGCCTCGAAAACGATGGTCGTTGTGGGAGAYTCGCACGCCGCGCAATACGTGGATGCGCTTCTTATCGCCGGCACCCCTTCGGGATGGAACGTGCGGGCCATGGTTCGCAATGGGTGTCCCTTTTCTACATCGCCGCCAGCGGATGGCACGACGATCTACCACAATTGTTCCGAGCAGAACAAGGTAACCCTGGAACGGATACTGCTCCTCCGGCCGCAGCTGGTAGTGGTTTCCGGAATGACGCCAGCCGGCTACCAGCGTGCGCTCAAATGGGGGTGGGATAATCCTCAGGCGCTGGTCGACGGCTACGTCGAGGTCCTGAAGCCGCTTCGGGCAGCCGGTATCCGGGTAGCTGTTGTGGGCGACAACCCTTATCCCGACGTCTCCACTCCTGAGTGCGTTTCGCTCAACGGAACCGATTCACCGATGTGCCAGACCAGGATGCGCGAGGCGGACGCCCGGACGGATCCTCTGCAGCTGGCCGGAGCACAGGTACAAGGAGTCGAGCTCCTCGACATGTCGGCATATTTTTGCCGCCAGGGGGTCTGTCCGGCAGTTATCGGCAATGTGATGGTCTATCGGGACAACCATATGACCAATACATTCGCCAAGACGCTGGCGCCGGCGTTGGCGCAGCGACTCAACCTCTAGCACGACCCGCCGATTGTGCCTCGGGAGGCTGCGCGACAACGAGCAGGTGGCCGGTCTTTGACCAATAATTTTGCCCACGGGCGACCAGTTGACGTTCGCGCTGGGGGCTAGTAACGAGGCTTGCATCCCTTACGTACCCCTGTTGAGGTGGGTGGCTGTCGGTTCACGGTGGCCGTGGGGAGGGGCCGGGGTGGTGGTGGTTTTCGGCTGGGGGTGATGGCCCGTGAAAGAAAACGTCGCCCCTGGCCTGTCTCCTGGGCAGACCTGATTGAGGGAATTGGTGGCCTAAGGAAGCGGCGCGATGCGCCGGCCTTTCCTTGGGCGAGGCAGCGGATGACTCACAGCACGGGAGCTGTAGGCGGCGCTTCCTCAGCAGTTGCAGGGCCGGGCAGGGGAGGCAAGCCTCGGAGGCCGGACAGATGACGCATGACGGTTCTCCCCGGATGGGAACGCCCGCCTGGTGGCTTCGGCTGGTGGGCCGGCAACGACGGGTTGTCCCATCGCATGTATTCGATGCGAAGAGGGAGAAACATCATGCAGAAATGGGATAGACCTGCGGACCCGGTCAGGGCCGTGGCAGGTATTGACGCCGCCGTAACGGCGCGGCACCGTATTGCGGTCCGGGAGATATTCGAGGAGGAACCGAGCAGCTGAGCCGGTTCACCGTCGACCCGACACTGGCGGGGCTGGAGTCCCTGTCACGACGCCTGGCTGCGCTGCCGGTTCCGGTGACAGCGGTCGTGGAGCCGACGTCCATGACCTGGTTGGCCCTGACCCTCGCGGTCGTCGAACGTGCCGGCGGGCAGAGGTCCATGGTGGGCGCGCGCCACTCCGCGCGGTTGCGCGGGGCCATCATGGGGAAGAACAAATCCGATGTCACCGCCTCCGAGGTCCTGACCCATGCCGGGGAAATCTTCGACCCGCCCAGGCTGGTCCTCGCCTCCCCGGCGCAGCTGGCGCTGCGGAGGGGCGTGGTCCGCCGGCACGGTGCCGTCATCGACGGCAACCGCTCTTGGCGCCGGCTGGTGTCACCGGCCCGCTGGGCATTTTCCGATGTCTGGACTGCCTCCGCCGGATCCGAAGCCACCGCCCTTGCCGTGCTCGAACGATGCCCCCCCTGCGCTCCCTATCCTCGGCACGGGCGGCGACCCTGGCTGCGGTGGTCGCCACACATACCCCGCGATCTTGGCGATACTCCTGCCCGCGCCGCCGCCATCAGGACTGGTCCTCCGGAACCATGAATCAGCCCCGCCGGGCGATCAGCAAGGAAGGCCCAGCCCCGTTGCGTGTGGCGTTCTACCAGGCAGCCTCCGTGGCCCGGACCATGGACCCCCCCCCCAGCTGGCCGCTTTTAGCACCGGCTGATGACCGAAGCGGTCACTCCCACACCCAGGCCGTTATCGCCGGGCCCGGAAACTGGCGGAATCGACCTGGAAAACCGTCACGACAGGCGAGACCTACCAGCTCCGCGACCTTCAAGGGAATCCCGTCACCCGGCGGGCCGCCAAGGAACTCATCGCCGAACGCTATGCCGTCACTCCGGCCCAACGGACCCGGGCCCGCTCCCACACCGCCGACGCGAAAGGAGCCCGCATGACCAGATGAACGGCATCCGCCACCGGCCGGTGCTACCGGTAGCGTCCCGACACCAGCCACGCCGCCGGCCACCGGCCCGGACCACCAGCTCCGCAGACAACACCGCCGCGGAGCCTTCCGGTCTGCCCTCTGCCAGACACACAAAACGGTTGACAAAAGTTAGGGAAGCTCGTTGTGTCACTCCGCACCCGGTTACCGGCGGCCCGACGAAGTCCACTATTGTTATCAACAGCCAGCCTTGGCCGTAAAAGAATCCACTAATTTCGCTGTCCGAAATCACCGCGGCAGCTCAGTATCCGGACAACGCGCTCGTCATCACCAACACCGAATGCTAGCCCCCGCCCGTGCTCCAAGGGGGACCATTCCCCAAAGGGCCCATGACGAATCAGCTGCAAGCCGTGAGTTGGAACAGCTTCGCCTCGCCGACCCGGGCAAGGAGTTTGAACCCCGGAACTGAGTCGGTGATCTGGAGGCCCTGGAAACCGTGGTTTCCGCCATGGACTTCGCGGGTTCCAAAATCGAGTACGTAGCCCACGCCGGCTTCACGTGCTGCACGGCAGACGCTCGGGTCGGTGCTGGCGTCCCTGAGCTTGTCATTCAATAGAAGCGTCGACGGGGTATATGTGGTCAGGGTGTGCTTGGACGTGGTGTTGCGGTCCGCAATCGCAAAGGCCATGGCCCCGCCGGTCCAGGGGTTTACTGCGATCGTTGCGTCCGCCGGTACAAATTGATCCAGCTCATTTATCAGAGCCATTTCGTCCGAGCTGACCAACGGCGAGTCGGCGGTTGTGTAGTAATTAGCGTTGGCCGACCGTATTGAGCTGGCCAGCGGCACCGTTTGGGCGACAAGCACAACAGCCAGCAGTGCAAGCGGCACGACGGTCTGGGTGATAGTACGCGAAGCCCGGATTCCGGCCGGGAGGATACCCGCGGCGTTGCGGCGTCCTGCCCACAGACGCTGAAGCCTGCCAGTCAGCCATCCCGCGCCAGCGGCCGCAAGCGGAACGGCAACAACCGGCAAGAGCGCTGCCAGGCGGTAGCTGTCGTTGTACCAGACGCCGGTGAGTGTGTTCCTCAGCCAGCCACTTGGCCCCGCCGAGACAACCACGAAGAGACCCGAAATGATCGCAAAGGATCCCAGTAGCCAGGTACTCCTATGTCGGCTGCAGAGGACCACGACGCCGGCGACGACCAGGATGCTCACAGCCCACGCCGGGGGACGTTGCATGGCGGAGTTGGTGAGGATTTCCCCGACAGCCTGTCCCTGGGTCTGAAATGGCAGCCACGTCGCTGCCTCTGCGGGTGGCCGGATAAATTTCCACATCACAGCGATTGCTGCGAAGGCTGCGAGAAGCCCTGTCCCCATCAGCAGAGCGGGTAACGGGCTTCTTGCCGCCCGGTGCCGCGCCAGCGCGAATCCGATAAAGGAAAAAATCAAGATGGGGATCGATAGGGCCAGGAGCGACATCAGGCCATTCGGATGGGCGATAGCCACGCCGACGGCCGCGGCCGGCGCCAGGATGTAGCGCGCCAATCCAGTCTGGCTTGGAGTGTCGCTGACTCCGAAGAACAGGGCGACACATGCCAATGCGGCGGGGAGCATACTCACCGACAGGAAATTCGGGTAGAGGACTCCGAAGTCCAGCAAAAGCAGAGGGAATGAGCCAAAACCCGCTGCGAGGACTCCCGCCGCCCCAACAGAATAGGCGCTTGGCCCGACTACGGTGCGGGTCAGGAACATGCACCCGGCGGTCCAAACCGTTGCAGCGACGCACATATTCAGCACATTGACGGCCACAGCAAGTTCAGCGCCGGTCAATTGGATGAGCAGCGACGCCAATCCGTGCCAGGCCGCGGGGTAAAAGTACGGCGGATTATCACCGTTCGTCATAGCTGTCAGAGTCATCGACGAAGCGTTGCCGGTGTCCAGGACGTAACGGACGGCGTTCAGATGAAACACATTGTCAAAGGTCTGCGAAATATTTTCCGGCCGGCCGAATGCCTTGTGGAGTTGCCACAGGATGGCACTTGCCCCTGCAAGAAAGCCCACACCCTCGATCACCTGGGCTTTCTGGGGTTTGCGGGGCACCCACGTGAGCCGCGGCCCGGCAGCGACTCCGTTACGGCGATCCCACAGCAAACGGCCGGCGAGGAGCACTCCCGACACGCCAACGGTCAGCACTGCCACGGGCAGGAGGGACCACCTGACCCCGAAGTATGGTGCGACGATAGCGCTGACTGCAACCAGACTGATTGTCAGCAGCGGAGCCACGGCCAAGTAGGACAGTCTCCGGAGCCCCAAAGCCGCCTCGACCAGTATTCCGGGCGTAAAAAGAAGCACCAGGCACACCAGGATGACGGGCACGGTTGAAAACCAACTCATTCAGACTCCACTCGAGAAACGACGGCGGTGCTCCCGCTAGGCGGCGGGGTGCCTTACTCCTCCAGGAGTCCCAGTAGGTAGCTGCCGTAGCCGCTCTTGACCAGCGGTTCTGCACGTTCGCGGAGTTCCGCATCGCTTAGGAAGCCTTGACGCCAGGCGATCTCCTCAGGCGCTCCGATCTTTAGCCCCTGTCGGTTCTCAATAGTGCGGACGAAGTTCGAGGCATCATTCAGATCGCTGACCGTTCCCGTGTCCAGCCAGGCTGTGCCGCGCGGGAGGATCTCTACCTGAAGGTCGCCGCGCTGCAGATAGGCGCGGTTAATATCTGTAATTTCAAGCTCGCCGCGTTCCGACGGCTTGAGCTYGCGGGCGATGTCGACAACGTCGTTGTCGTAGAAATACAACCCGGGAACTGCGTAGTGACTGCGTGGGTTCTCCGGTTTTTCTTCGAGCGACAGGGCCCTGCCGTCGTCGTCGAACTCCACAACTCCGTAGGCTTTCGGATCCTTGACCCAGTAGCCGAACACGGCACCGCCTTTGATGTCCGCGTGGCGGCGCAGCTGTGTGCCCATGCCCTGCCCGTAGAAGATGTTGTCCCCCAGCACGAGGGCGACAGTCTCATCACCGATGTGTTCTGCACCCAGGATGAAGGCCTGTGCCAGGCCGTCAGGGGAAGGCTGCTCGACGTAGCTGAGGTTGATGCCGAATTGCGATCCGTCACCGAGCAACCGCCGGAACTGTTCGCCGTCGTGAGGGGTCGTGATGATGAGGATGTCACGAATACCAGCCAGGATCAGCGTGGACAGCGGATAATATATCATCGGCTTGTCATAGACCGGGACGAGCTGTTTGCTGATGCCAAGGGTGATTGGGTGAAGACGCGACCCAGTTCCGCCAGCCAAGATTATTCCACGCATGGGTCAATCATTCCCCACACTGACCGTAGGGCCAAAACGTCGGGATGGGCATACTAGATGTCTTTAGCGGGCATCGGTCCGGTCCGGCCGTGTACGCCGTCGCTGAAGCCCCTAGCGGCCGCCTCCAAGCGTTCCTGTCGACCGGGCGCAAGCAGGGTGACGAGGAGGATATGGCGGACGTCGCCCAGGAATCCGCGAATCACCCATTTGGGCTCTGCCACAGCGTATTTTCGGCAGAGAACTAACCGGTTTCGGACGATGAAGTAGTAGCGCCAGCTCGCGGCGATCCGAATGAGAAGCGGCTCGCCGCGCCAGCGGATGGCCCAGGGCCCCAGCCGGGCCGGCACCATGCTACCAAGCGAATGTGTCAGCGAGGCCAGCGGAGCGATTATCGATTGGAGGCCCTTGGCCTTGGCGCGTAGATAGAATTCACTGTCCACGCCATCGATGAACAGCTCCTCGTTGAAGGGCCCGATTTCATCAAGGCAGGAAACCGGGATGAGCAGTCCGGACTGCACTGGCTCGTCTCCGATGATCACGGCCGACTCCGTGCGCCGTGCCCGGCTCGGTAGGCCACTCACCGTGCCCGGGGCGATCATGCCCACTTTCATCCCGAGCGCGTCGGCGGACGAGGCCGCGTCCACGAGTCTGCGCACGAAGCCGGGCTCCACGAGTGAGTCCTGGTCCATTGTGAGGATGTACTGGAGGTGGGGATAGCTTCGCCGCGCGAGCTCAATGCCCCGGTTCAAAGCCGCAGCGATACCCGCGTTTGTTCTCAGACGCAGAACAGTGCACCCGAGGCGCTCCACGGCGGTGAACACGTCCTCGTCGGGAGTGCTGCTGCCGTCATCTACGACAATCACACCGTCGCACTGGCCCATGAGCGCCGTGCAGTTCCTAACTAGCACGTTCTCGGGGTGGAAGGTGCTGACGACAGCTACTGTCGTGGGGGTCCGCCCGCTGGCCATTAAGCCCCCAGACCGTGGCGGATCATATGACGGACACCCCTGGTATTCCGTCCCATGACGAGCGCCGGCAACAGACTCAGCGCGTGGGCGCGGGAGGTGAGCCGCAGCCGTGCGGCGTTTTCCGCCCTGTGCCATCCCCGGGCGCGGCTCAACTCTGCGGCCAGGGCAAAGTACTCGCGCTCGCCGGAGAATCTTGTGCCCCCGATGATAAGCGCTGACGAGGCGCTTTTGGCATGCCGGCGATACGCGAAACTTTTCGTCGGAACCACCAACAGGGAGCGACCTTCCAGAATCATGTCAATGATCAAGGCCAGGTCCTGGATGATGGGGAACTCGTCGCGGAAATCTACGGCCCTTATGGACGCCGTTTTGAAAGCCAGCGAGGGCCAATAGAGCCAGTCCCCATGCAACAAGCTGACAGCAAGCGGTTCGCCGGACAACAGCAGCGGTACGGAGGACCGGGGCCGGAGAAGTTTTTGCTTCACCGTATCGACCGCAGTCCTCGCCGGCGCACCGTCAGCGTCGATCACCTGGACGCCGGGCTGGATGATGTCGGCTTCCGGGTACTCTGCGTGGGCGGCCAACATCGTGGCGACATAATTTGGCAACAATATGTCATCACATCCAACCACGGCCAGGAGGTCCTGGGAGGCGAGCTGGACAGACGTCCGGAAGTTCGCAGTTATGCCTTGGTTGGACGGTTTTTTCACGTAGGTGATGCGGGAATCGGCAAGGCCCAAGACGTAGTTTTCAACGGTCGGGTCCGGATACGCGTCGTCGATTACGGTAAGGAACCAGCGGGGATCCGACTGGGCCAAGACACTGTTGACGGTCAGCTTCATGTAGTCGGGGTCGCCCCAATAGGGCACGAAGATATCGAGGGAAGTTGCCATGCTAGTTCGGACTCTCCGGGTGGGGAATTTCGCTGTCTTGCCCGACTCCGACCGTTTTGGAAATCCGTTCGACCTGTGTCCGTAGGATCGCAACTTCCTCTGCCAACACCCGTGTTTCCTCTTCCACGACCGAGATCTCCCAAGAGAGATGGAGGCAGACTCCGAGTAGCATCAGGATGCTGAGGATGAACAACAGGTTGGAGGGGAGTTGCACGCCGACAATCTGGGCCACTGCCACGAGCAACTGCGGAAAGGCTGCAAGGACCAAGGTCGCTATGCCGACCACGAGCCACCAGATAGCGTATTTCTCGCGGAGCTTCTTCCGCCGGAGCATCTCGGCGACAAGTCCCACGATGGCGAGCGCCAGGAGGAAGGCCGCTAGGTTAGGCATCATTTCATTCCTGCCGTTGACGGTAGTGGAAGCGCCACGCGTGACCGACGGCGGGTCAGGGCGAAAGCGAGCGCAAAAAAGGACCGTCCCAGGTAGACCGCGGCCTTGAACGGGTGATGGCTGGGTGTCCCGCCCTGGCGGGGGCGCATTTCCACGGGTACCTGCGTGACAGTCAGGCCGGAACGAATAGCTACGACGAGGGAATCTATGGTGTCACCGAGATATTCGGCCGGGTAGTGATCCAAATACTGGGCAATTGCCCGCTCATTGCCGGCCCGGAACCCTGACGTGACGTCCGTTAGCGGCGTCTTGGCGAGTCCGGAAATGACCGCCGCGAGGAACTTCATGGCCCATTTCCGGGGACCGCGGACCGTATAGTCGCCGCGGTTGGCAAAGCGGGCCCCGATTGATATGTCGGCGTTGCTTAGACCGTTGAGGACTTCCCGGATGTTTCGCGGGTCGTGCTGACCGTCCGCATCCACTTGGATAACGGTTTTGTACCCCAGCCGCTGGGCGTATTTGAATCCAGCACGCATGGCACCCCCGACCCCAAGGTTGAACGGAAGGTTCAATACCGTGGCACCGGCGTGGGAAGCGATCGTGGACGTGGCGTCCGTTGACCCATCGTTGACCACCAGCACGTCGTAAGGTTCATCGAGGCTGAGGACTTCGGACACCGTCGCACCCACGCAATCCGCCTCATTCCATGCGGGCATGATGACCAAGATCCGGTTCTTATCGAAATTGCGCATATCTTCCAAACTATATCAACCGCCCGGCGGCCGGCCGCTGTTTCGCCGGCCGCGCTCGGTTCCAGACGCTGACCCGTGGCCGTCCGCAGTTCCATCGCTCCTCGCTCCATCGGCTAGTCTCGGTCCATGACGAGCGACCAAGCCCCCATTTCCCACGCCCGCCGGGTGAGCGTCTGCATGGCCAGCTACCGCGGAGCAACGTTCATCGCGGAACAGATCTCGTCCATTCTCTCGGAGCTTGGCCCGTCGGACGAGCTCGTTGTTGTGGATGACGCCTCCCCGGACAACACCACCGAGATCATTGAGACCTTCCACGATCCCCGGATAAGACTCATCAAATCCGCACAAAACGCCGGCTACGTCCGGGCGTTCGAAAAGGCCATTGGAGCCAGCTCGGGGGAGTACATCTTTCTGTCCGACCAGGACGATGTCTGGATTCCGGGCAGGGTGAACCGGATGCTCGCTGCACTTCAGGATTCAAAGATGGTGGCGACGAATTTCTCAATGCTCGGCGGCGTCGACCGTCCGTGGATTCCGCCCTTGAGTTCCGGGATGGACTCGCGTCGACTCGCAAACCTGGCGGGGATCGTGGTCGGATACCGTGCTTACTACGGTTGCGGCATGGCATTCAGGCGGAGCCTTCTGCCGCTGGTGACGCCGATCCCCCCCTATGTCCGGGAATCCCATGATTTGTGGCTTGCGATTTGCGGAAACCTCGATGGTTCGATAACCCATCTTGACGAGCCGTCGCTTCTTCGCCGGCTGCACGACCAAAACGAAACGCCGGCAGGATTCCGTTCGCTACGCCGGATCATTGCGGCCAGGATCATGATTGCCAGGTTGGCGTTGGAGGGCAGAAGGCGCCTGCGTCGCAGCAGCCCCGGCGGCACGAGACGCTAAGCTGGCTTAATGCAAAAACTCCTTGTCACCGGCGGCGCCGGCTTCATCGGTTCGAACTTTGTCCACTTTGTGTTGGAAAACACGGGCCATCATGTGACGGTGCTGGACAAGCTGACGTATGCCGGCAATGTGGAATCGCTGGCAGAGCTCCCCGGGGAACGCTTCCGCTTTGTCCAGGGTGACATCTGCGACGCGACGCTCGTTGACGAACTCGTGGCAGATGCCGACGTCGTGGTCCACTACGCCGCCGAGTCGCACAACGACAACTCACTGCACGATCCGCGCCCGTTCCTGGACACGAACATCATCGGCACCTACACGCTGATCGAGGCCGCCCGCAAGCACCAGAAGCGCTTCCACCACATCTCCACTGACGAGGTCTACGGCGACCTCGAGCTGGACGATCCGGAACGCTTCACGGAAGACACGCCCTACAATCCGTCGAGCCCCTATTCGTCCACCAAGGCCGGCTCGGACCTGCTGGTGCGTGCCTGGGTTCGCTCCTTCGGCCTGCAGGCAACGATCAGCAACTGCTCTAACAACTACGGGCCGTACCAGCACGTGGAGAAGTTCATCCCGCGCCAGATCACAAATGTCATTGACGGGATCCGGCCAAAGCTGTACGGCAAGGGCGAAAACGTCCGCGACTGGATCCACGCCAACGACCATTCCTCCGCTGTCCTCGCGATCATCGACAAGGGCCGTATCGGCGAGACTTACCTGATCGGCGCCGACGGCGAGAAGAACAACAAGGACGTCGTCGAACTCATCCTGAAGCGCCTGGGCCAGTCCCCGGACGCCTACGATCACGTTGTGGACCGGCCCGGCCACGACCTGCGCTATGCCATCGATTCCACAAAGCTGCGCACCGAGCTCGGCTGGGAGCCGCGCTTCTCAAACTTCGACGCCGGCATCGAGGACACCATCGCGTGGTACAGGAACAACGAGGATTGGTGGCGCCCCCAGAAGGCTGCTACGGAAGCCAAGTACAAGGAACAGGGCCAGTAGACGATGTCGATCGAGTTCTCGAAGAAGCTCACAGCACACGAAACCCCGATCCCCGGGGTGGTCCTCTACGACCTCCCCGTCCACGGTGACAGCCGCGGCTGGTTCAAGGAGAACTGGCAGCGGGAAAAGATGATGGCGCTTGGGCTCCCGGACTTCCGCCCTGTGCAGAACAATATCTCCTTCAACGAGAAGGCAGGAACCACCCGCGGCATCCACGCGGAGCCCTGGGACAAATTCATCTCGGTCGCCACCGGCCGGATTTTCGGTGCGTGGGTTGACCTGCGCGAGGGTCCGTCCTTCGGCGCCGTCTTCACCGCTGAGCTGGATCCCAGCCAGGCCATCTTCATTCCCCGGGGCGTAGGGAACTCATTCCAGACCCTCGAAGACAACACCGCCTACACCTACCTCGTCAACGACCACTGGTCCGCTGATGCCCAGGACCAGTACACGTTCCTGAACCTTGCCGACGAGACAGCCAACATAGCCTGGCCGATCCCGCTGGAGCAGGCCGAACTGTCCGACAAGGACAGGGCCCACCCGCGGCTCGCGGACGTGGTGCCGATGCCGGCTAAGAAAATCCTGGTGGTCGGCGCCGACGGCCAGCTCGGCAAGGCACTCCGGATACTGTACGACGGCGACACGTCTGTTGAGTTCGCAGCTCGGGCGGAATTTGACCTCGGCAGCGCGGAATCGTTCACCGCCCGGAACTGGAAGAACTACAGCACGATCATCAACGCTGCCGCGTACACCGCTGTGGATACCGCAGAGACTCCTGAAGGAAGGACATCTGCCTGGGCCGTCAACGCCGCGGCTGTCGTCCGACTGGCTCAGACCGCGGTCAAACATGACCTCGTGCTTGTTCACGTTTCCTCGGACTATGTCTTTGACGGCACCCACGAAAACCACGCGGAAGACGAGCCCTTTGCGCCGCTGGGAGTCTATGGCCAGACGAAGGCCGCCGGCGACGCCACCGTTAGCGTAGTTCCCCGGCACTACATCGTGCGGACTAGCTGGGTGATCGGCGAGGGCAACAACTTCGTCCGGACCATGGCTTCGCTCGCTAAGCGCGGGATCGAGCCATCCGTGGTGAATGACCAGATCGGACGGCTCAGCTTCACCGAAGACATCGCCGCCGGTATCCGGCACCTGCTGCAATCAGGGGCGGCCTTCGGAAGCTACAACCTGACCAACGACGGCGCCCCGCAGTCTTGGGCGGAGATTGCAGCAGACGTCTACGAGCTTTCCGGGCAGCCTAGAGATGCCGTGACCGGCGTCAGCACAGCGGAATACTTCAGAGACAAGCCGGCAGCGCCCAGGCCCTTAAACAGCGTCCTGGAGCTGACTAAAATCAAGAACTCCGGGTTCCAACCCAGGCTGGCCGTGGACGCGCTGGCAGCCTATTGTGGCCAGCTCGGTGCGTTGGAATAGCGGTCGCTAGAGTGTCTTTCGATTCGAGTACATTCGGCGTCGTCGCCCTAGCCGCCTACAAACCGGATTGGGACCTGTTTCTGGCGCAACTACGGTCCATCCAGAGCCAGACCCATTCCCGCTTCCTTTGCCTCATCTCGGCTGACGGCGGCTTCGCAGGCGTCCGTGACTTCGTCGCCCAGGAACTTGGGGACGATGACCGGTTCCGGGTGATAGGTTTCCCGGACCGGCTCGGGTTCTTCGGAAACTTCGAACGGGTCCTTCAACATGTTCCCGCCGAAGCCAAATGGGTGGCATTGTCGGACCAAGACGATCACTGGTACCCGGACAAGCTTGAAATGCTCATTCCCCACCTCGACGATGTGAGCATGGTTGCGGCGCAGGCCCGGGTGGTCCGGCGCCCCGGAAACGACATCGTCGCAGAGTCCACCCAGCGACGAAATGTTCCGCTCGGCTCGCTGATGGCACAGAACCAAGTTACGGGATGTCTAAGCGTCTTCCGGACCGAGGTCTTGGACTTGGCTCTGCCGTTTCCGCGCTTGGACACCATTGCGCAGGTGCACGATCACTGGCTGGCTGTCTGCGCCATGACGGCGGATGGCGTGCTGGTAGTCAGCGACGTAGTCCAGGACTATGTGCAGCACGGCGGCAACGTGCTTGGCGAAGTGGGAGGCCGGAAGGGCATCGCCGGATCGCTCCGGCATGTCGCGGCGATGTCGAGAAAGTTCCACGGAAGCGCGAGTCCGCTCGCCATGCTGCGGACCGCCAACGACTTGAGTTTCGGCTGGCGCCGGGCTATGGCAGACGCCCTGCGAATCCGGGCTGTGGACGGCGCTCCGGGACTGGACGGGGGAGTGGCGGCCTTTGAGAGCGGCCACCGTTGGGGGCCGACATCCCGTGTTTTGGCCGACGGCTTTCGCCGTGGGGATATTGCGGCGCCCTGCCTGCTGGAGTTTATTGCCGGGCTTCCGGTTGAGTTGTACTCCCGAGGGAACCGCAGTCAGGCATAGGAGTTACCGTTTGGCCGAACCTACCGCAGCGGCTCCGGCGCTGGCACCGGCGGGTGACCGAGATGCCTGAGGCTGTCCCGGACCACAAGAATCTGGTAACCGGCGACGAGGACCTCGGCAATGCCGACTGCCCACGCGACGCCTGGAGCCCCGAAGAAGATTCCCATGGCAAACATCAACGGTATGTTTAGGGCGGCACCGATGGCCGTCGATTTGGCCAGGGCCGCGCCTTTTCCCAGCGGAATCAGGCAAGCAAGCCCCACGACCTGGGCCACGAGTACGGACGCAAAAATCAGACCAAAGGGGATGCTGAGTGCGAAATCGACGACGATTTCCCCTCGAGAAAACAGGGAACTGGCCCAGGGCATGAGTACCGCCAAGACCACACCGCCCAGTAGCCCCACGGCCGGGGCGATCTTGGTCACCATCCGTATGCGCTGATGGCTTTCTATCCGACCGGCTTCCGGAATCCACCCCTGAATGACTTGTAGCACGGGACCAAATCCCGCCAACGCAAACCGGAAGAGCTTGTCGGCTAGCGCGTACTGGGGCAGCGCCGCGGAGGCGACCAGCTTGACTGCAATCATCGGCAGGTTGCTGTTCAGGCTACCCGTCCCGGCGGCGATGACCCCGTACTTTTGACCACGAAGACGGCCCATAGCCGAGGTCAGACGAAGATCCGCGGTGAGAGGTACCTGGCGTCTGGACCTCAGTGCCGCGGCTGCCCCGAGACCAACCGCCAGGATATTGAAAACGACCAGGCAGAGGACGAACAGAATGGGCGCCGGGAAGAACTGGATCAGGACAACTCCCGTCACGGTTCCTAGGCCCTGGGGCAGCACATCGAAGAGGAGCAGTTTCCACGGTTCTGCCTGTCCAATGAAATACCAGGATGCGCCAACAAACGGCAGCAAGTAGGCCAGTGAAGCCAATGCCGCCGCCGCCGGGTCGACTTGGCCGAGCATGAGGACCACGACGTACATCACCGGGGCTGCGAAGACGAAGAGATAGATGCGGCTAATCAACGAATCCAAGAACATCTGCGGTCGATCTGGTGCCGGCAGGGACGCGACCATGGCGGCACCCACCGTTCCCCAGCCAAAAGCAACGATAATCCCGAAGATCGCCGCCGTCGACTGAGCCAGCGCCAGTTCCGCCCAGACGTCCCCGCCGAGAGTGGAGATAACGAACGGAATCGCCAGCAGGTTGATGGCGGTCGACAAGACCAAAGAGGTCCCAAATCCGCCAAACCTCCGCAGCAGGGCCGCAGTTGTCGAAGCCAATCGAGATCTCCGATCCTAGAAAACTCCTTGCCGCCGATAGGTGCGGAAGAACTGCCGACCTGAATCCTACCCCTCGAACCTCGCGGGATCACCTTGGACGGACTCGGCAAAATCTAGTAGGAGAGCGTTTGGCAGCCCAGCAGGGAATTGCCCAAACTCAGCTTCGAGACCGCCACGCCGTAGGCACACACTTCGTACTGGCCGCGCTGGGTGATGGAGACCGACGAAGTGAACCCGTGATCTCCAATGGTCATTAGAGCGCCATTGACGTCCGGCCGTTTCTGGTCGGCGGTGAWGGCGTAGCCCTTCCTGGTGCCGTCCGGCGACGTGACGTAGATGTGGTCCGGTATAGACGTGCCCGGGAAGGACGGATCCAAAGTCCACCCTGATGCTACGAGAAACGCCTTCCCGCTGGAGACTCTGATTGAGGCCGAATCCAGGTAACCCATGGTGGCCGGAGTGGGACCGGCGTCGACGGATTTGCAGCCCAGCAGTGTATTTCCATCCGTAACCGGAGCGACTCCAATGGCATAGGCACACACGGTGTACTTCCCGGCGGGACCCAGGGGAACTGACGCCTGGAATCCGTGGTCCCCAACTGTTTGCAGCGCGGCAATGACGTCCGGCCGCTTGCGGTTCGCGGTGAAGGCATAGCCGGGCCTTGTCCCGTCAGGCGACTGAACGTAGACATGAACGGGAATGCTGGTGCCCGGCTGTACGGGATCCAGAGCCCAGCCGCTGACTTGCAAGTTCGCTGCGTTGGGTGCCTGTGTCAGCGACAGTGAATCGTAGGAGCCGAATGGTGCCGGATTGGATTCGACGGTCAGGACCTCGCAGGAGAGCAATGCGTTGGAGTTTTTTCCGATCCCGTAGACGCAGGCACGGTACGCTCCCGGAACGGTGGCCTTCACCCGGTAATCAAAGCCGTGGGCCAGCCCGAGGCCAGTCGCGTCGGCGACGTCCTTCCGCGCGAGGTTTGCAGTCATCCGGTACCCAGTGGTTTTTCCGGCTGGGTCAGTGACATAGGCGTCGGCGTAGGAAGACTCGGCGGGATTGGCCAGATCGGCGGCCCAGCCCTTGAGCCGCAGCGTGACGGTCTCCGTTGTCCGTTCCTGGCTGACGCTGTCAAAGGAGCCGGTTGGCGCTTCGACGCCGGTGGCCTGCAACGTCTTACAGCCCAGCTCTTGGTTGCCGAACGTGCCGATGGCGAAGGCACAAACTTTGTAAGTACCCGAGCGCGTGATCCTCACCGTTCCGTCGAAACCGTGACTGGCTCCGTATCCGAAGGCCTGGTCAACATCGGGCCGGGGCTTATTGGCCTGCCACGCATACCCTTTTGTCGTGCCCGAAGGGTCTGTGACGTAGACATGGGCCTGGGCTGCTGCTGGCGCGTTGGCCAGGTCCACGGACCAGCCGCGCGCTCGGAGGGAGACCTCACTTCCGTTTCGGCTCATCGCGAGCTCGTCGAAGGAGCCGGTAGGCATGGGGGTCCCGGCAAAGCGCTGAAGCGAGGCATAGTCGCCGTTCCAGACATTTGAATCACCGGCAAAAGGTCCGGTGCTGCTGTATTGCCAGATGCTGTAGGTGCCCCAGCTCGCCGTCGGAACCGGCCCCGCGTTGTTCGTGAACGAGCCCGGGTACGCTGCGACCCACAGGGGGTAGTCGCCAAAGCCGGCCGGGTTGCCGAGGCACTGGTTCCACCAAGAGGTGTTGGTGTAGATGACCGGCAGTCTGCCGGTCAACGACAACATCGTGTTGCCGAAGTCGCGCACCCAAGACCTCAGCTGCGCCTGTGACATGTCGTAGCACGTGTTGCCGAAATAGAAACCGCTGATGGTTCTGCCGACGTACGGATTGAACTCAAAATCAAGAACTGGAGGAAGCGTTGAACCGTCAGCGCTCCAGCCGCCGCCGTTCTGGACAAAGTAGCGGGCCTGGTCCGCGCCGGAAGACCAATTGGGAATGGCGAAGTGGTAGGCCCCCCGGATCATGCCAACGCTTCGGGAACCCTGATACTGGGACCCGAAAACTTCGTTCGTGAAGTAGTTGCCTTCGCTGGCTTTGACATAGGCAAACCGCGCGCCCATGTTCCACTGCTGCTGCCAGTTCACGCTGGGTTGATGCCCGCTGACGTCCATTCCCTGGACGCCGAAGGTCGGAGTCCACGTGCCTTCAGTCGCAAGAGCCTCGGTTAGCCGCGACCTGCTGCCGGCGGACGGCGCCACGACCCTTGCCGAGCCCTGCCCCATCTCTGCGCCGCCGGGACCGATAGCCGCTGCCATGGCCGCCTTGCTGGCGGCGGATGAGGGATCCGGCGTTCCTGAAGTCAGGGCTGGAGCCGCTGGCGCAGGTGCCGGTGCAGGCGTCGGAGCGGCAGGTGTCGTGGCAGATGACGGTGACACCGGCGGCGGGGTGCTAACGGACGGCGAAGGGGAAGACGTGCTGGCTGGTGCCGCTGTAGCTGTCGGTGAGGGCTCGACTGCCGCTGCCGGCGCCGCCAGGCCAGGTCCAGCGATGAGGGATACGGCCAGTATCGCGGCACTAACCCGTCCGACGAGATGACTGTTGGGGGGAAGTAGGGTCCGCTTCATATGCCGCTCCGGAACAACACGCTCATGGCAGTGTCATAGTGATCTCGCGCCCGCGGCTTGGCAATGCAATGCTGTCCGGGATGTGAGAATGTCTGACTTGTCGCGCCCACCCTAACACCGGACACAAAGGTGAACCAGAGTTTCTGATGTTACTAGTGGGGCAATTGTTATCAATCGGGCGGCTGGTTTTCCACATGCGACCTGCCGCACCCTTGTACTGCGGCCCGGGCGCCCCTAGTTTTAACCCAATTGCAGCGCCCCGGGGACTGGGCAAGCAGTCATATTGGGGGCCATTGTGGAGGCTGTACGCATTGTCGAGGACGAAGTCCGCGAGCTGATTCGACGGCGTGGCCTCGACCCGTTGAGGCAGGTCGGTGAAGTTCGCCGCCTAGTCGAGGCAGCCGTCATGGATTACGACGAGCGGGCCTTGCTGGGCCCCCTTCCGCCAATCGGTCCGCTGGAGACAGCGCGGCGGTTCGTCTTCGACGCAGTAGCCGGGTTCGGGGCCCTCCAGCCCCTGCTCGACGACCCGGCCATCGAGGAAATCTGGCTCAATGCTCCGAACGAGATCTACGTGGCCCGGAACGGCGAATCCGAGCTGACCTCGGTTTCGCTCACGGACCAGCAAGTCCGGGACCTCGTGGAACGGATGCTCAAGAGTTCCGGGCGCCGACTCGACATGTCCTCCCCCTTCGTCGATGCCGCCCTTCCGGACGGGTCCCGGCTGCACGTCGTGATTCCGGACGTGACGCGGCGTCACTGGGCCATCAACATCCGCAAGTTCGTCGTGAAAGCCAGCAGGCTCGAACATCTCGTGGAACTGGGCACGCTGACACCGCAGGCAGCCCGGTTCCTCGGCGCGGCCGTGGCCAGCGGCCTCAACATCCTGGTCTCCGGCGCAACCCAGGCGGGCAAGACCACCATGCTCAACTGTCTGGCGGCGAGCATCGGGACCCGCGAGCGCGTCATCACCGTCGAGGAAATCTTTGAGTTGCAGTTTCCGCTGCGGGACGTCGTGGGGCTGCAGTGCCGGCAGCCCAACCTGGAAGGTGAAGGCGAAATCCCCATGCGCAGGCTGGTCAAGGAGGCCCTGCGCATGCGCCCTGACCGGTTGGTGGTGGGCGAGGTCCGCGAGGCCGAGAGCCTGGACATGCTGATCGCCTTAAATTCAGGCATGCCCGGCATGTGTACCGTCCACGCCAATTCGTCCCACGACGCCGTCACCAAGATCTGCACTCTCCCGTTGCTGGCAGGCGAGAACATCTCGAGCGCCTTCGTGGTGCCGACGGTCGCTTCCTGCATTGACCTCGTGGTCCACTGTGCCCGCCATGCCAGCGGACGCAGGGAGGTGACGGAGATCCTGTCGTTGGGCCGCCGGGTGGAAAACGGCATCATCGAGTCCTCCATGGTTTTCGCGCTGGCGGACGGACAGCTGCAACCCAAGGCCAACTCGATGCCGGCCGCCGAGAAGTTCGCCCGTTCCGGTTATGACGTCGCGGCACTGCTGGAGCCGCGCTGATGGCCGCGATGCTCGGCATGCTTGCCGGTGCGGGGCTCCTGCTGGTCTGGTGGTCTGCCTGGGAACAACCCAACGCTGCCAGTGCCAGTCCTTCCAAGACCAGACGTCTGGAGGACCTGCTGCGGACCGCAGGAATCGAGAAGGTCAGCGGCCCCGGCCTGCTGGCAAGCTGCCTCGGCGTCGGAGTCTTCACAACCCTCGTCTTTTTTGCCGTGACCAGGTCCTGGCCGATCGCGGGCTGCTTTGGCCTGTTCGGGGGCTGGCTTCCCATGGCCATCGTGAAATGGCGCGCGCGGAAGCGCTCCGCGGTGCTGCGCCAGCTCTGGCCCGACGTCGTCGACCACCTGCGGTCGGCGATCCGGGCTGGTCTGTCGCTCCCGGAGGCACTCATCCAGCTGGGTGACAAGGGTCCGGAGGAACTCCGCCAGGTGTTCCGCGATTTTGGCTCCGACTACCGTTCGGGAGGGCAGTTCGATCCTTCACTGACCCGCCTGAAGGACCGGCTGGCGGATCCCGTGGCCGACCGGATCATCGAGGCCCTCCGGCTGACCAGGGAGGTTGGCGGCTCGGATCTCGGCCGCTTGTTGGGCACCCTGGCGGAATTTCTGCGGGAGAGCGCCCGCACCAGAAGCGAGCTGGAGGCGCGTCAATCCTGGACCGTCAACGCCGCCCGGCTTGCGGTGGCAGCGCCCTGGATAGTCCTGGTGCTGCTGGCAAGCAGGCCCGAAGCGGTGGCTGCATACAACACACCCGTCGGGGCCGCCGTCCTGCTTGGCGGGCTGGCGGTTTCCCTGATCTCCTATGCCGTCATGTTGCGCATTGGTGCGCTGCCGGCCGATGAGAGGGTGCTCCGGTGACCGGGCTGACGGCGGCGGCAGTGGCCTGCGGACTCGTCCTCGGCAGCGGCGCCTGGCTGTTGATGGTCAGGCTGCCATTTATGCGCCCGGCTACGTTTGTTGAACGCATCGCCCCTCAGCTGAAGTCCCATAACGTGGAATCCCGGCTCCTGCGGACCGTACCGGGAAACATCACTCCTTTCGGACCCTTGGAGAGGATTCTGCGTCCGGTCATCGGCGACGCCGTGACGCGGCTGGGGAGACTTAGTCCGGGTTCCTCCGCGTTGAACCGTCGTCTGGCCAGATCCGGGAGCGGCAAGTCGCCCGCCGACTTCCGGGCAGAGCAGCTTCTCTGGGGCGCGGCCGGATTTGTCCTTGCGGTCGGAGCCGTCGTTGTTTTCGGCGCGGCCGGGCGGTTCAGCCCCCTCCTGGCCGTCGTGCTGGTGCTGGGCGGCGCGGCCGGTGGTTTCATGTTGCGGGACTACCTGCTGGGCGCCCAAATCAGGAAGCGCGAAGCGCGCATGATGGCGGAGTTCCCCAGCATTGCCGAGCTCATGGCACTCGCGGTGAGTGCAGGTGAAAGTGCCACGGGCGCACTGGACAGGGTGTGCCGCAGCGCCCGGGGAGAGTTGTCGAAGGACTTCACCCGCGTCCTGGCGGAGACCCGGGCAGGGAAGCCGCTTGTGGAGGCCCTGCAGGAGTTCTCGTCACGGACGGAGCTTGGTCCATTGCTCCGCTTCGTGGACGGGCTGATCGTGGCGGTCGAACGGGGAACGCCCCTCGCCGATGTGCTGAGGGCACAGGCCCAGGACGTGCGGGACACGGCTAAGCGCGAACTGATGGAGTCCGCCGGAAAAAAGGAAATCGCAATGATGGTGCCGGTCGTCTTCGGCGTTCTGCCGCTGACGGTCTTGTTCGCCGTCTATCCCGGCCTGGCCGCGATCAGCATGGGTTTGTAGATCAGCACGGCTTTTGTAAAAGGGGGAAAAGGAACCGCACGAAAACAGCACGATGACAACCGAACCGACAAAGGGGAGAAAAGTGAAACAGATCCCAAACCGCATGGCGCTATGGCTCTGCAGCATCAACCTTGTGCCCGGACTGGCCAGATTTTCCGCTGCACACGGGATCACGGGACCTGAAGAGGCCGGCGATCATCCCGAGCGGGGCGATGTGCCGGGCTGGGTGATGATCACACTGATGTCGGCCGTCCTCGTGGCAGCGCTGCTCGCGCTCGCCGGCCCCGCCCTGGAAGGACTGTTCAACCAGGCCATGGACAAGGTCGGGCAGTAGTACGTGCGGCTGCCCGGCAGAGGCTGGGGCAGAACTGACGAGCGGGGCTCGGCGGTGGTGGACTTCGTCCTCGTGGGCGGGCTGCTGACGCTGTTCTTCCTCGCCATCATCCAGCTCACCCTGGTCCTCCACGTCCGGAACACGCTGATCGACGCCGCGGCCTCGGGCGCCAGGTACGGGACCCTCGCGGACCGCGGCGCCGGGGACGCCAAAGACCGGACTGCGCAGCTGATCGGGGTCGCGCTCAACCGGGAGTTCGCCACGGACGTGACGACCGCAGAGGCCACGTACCAGGGCGTCCGGACCCTGGAGGTCACCGTCCGCGCGCCGCTACCCGTGATCGGGCTGATCGGTCCCCGCGCAGTCCTGGAGGTGAAAGGGCATGCGGCCATCCAGCCCTAACGGCGGCGACGACGCCGAGCGGGGAAGCGCCGTCGTCGAATTCACGTTCCTCTCGCTGCTGCTGATGGTTCCGCTGGTCTACTTCATCATCACCATGAGCCAGCTCCAGGGCGGCTCCTTCGCGGTCGTCGGCGCCGCGGACCAGGCCGCCAAAGTCTTCGTCGCCCAAACCGACGCCGCAGGCGGCCGGGCCGCCGCCGAGCAGGCCGTCCTCCTGGCGCTCGCCGACCACGGGCACTCCGCGGCAGGCGCCCGGGTCGAAACGAGTTGCGCCCCGGCAGACTGCATGGCCGCCGGCTCGGCCGTGACGGTCACCGTCCATCTCACAGTGCCGCTGCCGTTCGTCCCGTTCAGCGAGGCACTGAATCTGAACGCGGGACAGCTCAGCGCCTCCGCCACGCAACTGGTGGGCCGCTTCCGATGAGCCGTCCTCCAAAGCAGCGCCCAGGGCGGCGCCCGCGGAAAGGACCGGGCACCGGTCAACCACGCCGGGGCCGGCGCAACGAGGACGGGCAACTCATGGTGCTGATCATCGGCTACGTGCTGCTCGCCCTGCTGCTGGCCACCGTTGTCACCGCCGCCTCGAGCGTCTACATCGAACACAAGAAGCTCCTGTCGCTGGCCGACGGAGCCTCCGTGGCCGCCGCGGACAGTTTCACGCTGGGACAGCTTGAGACCGCCGGCGGCGGCCCCACCGCCGTCCTCACCGGCGCCCGGGTGCGGGGCGCCGCCGTCGACTTCCTGGACCGCAGCAGCTCCTACACCCGGTTCAGCGGCCTCAGCATCGGGCCGGGAACGGGCAGCCCGGACGGCTCCACCGCCGTCGTGGTGCTAAGCGCCGCCGTCCACCCGCCCGTGGTCAATTTCCTGGTTCCTGACGGGATCAGGATCGAGGCGAGTTCGACGGCGCGTTCCCGGCTCACGCGGTGAGCCCCGGGCCGGGTCCGGGCGGCTCGCACGGATAGCGTAGGCTTAAAAAACCATGGCAAACATTGATTTTCCCGCAGAAATCCGCGCCCTGCGCGCCACCTACACCTCGATCGAGAACGTTTCGAACGTCGAGGCGCTGAAGGAAGACATCGCCGAGCTCAGCGAACGGGCCGGCGAACCGAATCTGTGGGACGATCCCGCGGCCGCCCAGGTGATCACGTCGCGGCTCTCGCACCGCCAGTCCGAACTGGCCCGCCTGGATTCCCTCACCGCGCGGATCGACGACCTGGAAGTCCTCGTGGAGCTGGGCCAGGACGAGGACGATGCCGACTCCATGGGCGAGGCCGCGGCCGAACTGGAGTCCATCCGCAAGGCGCTGAAGGACCTCGAGGTCGTGACCCTGCTGTCCGGCGAGTTCGACGAGCGCGAGGCGGTCGTCACGATCCGCGCCGGCGCCGGGGGAGTGGACGCCGCCGACTTTGCCGAAATGCTGATGCGGATGTACCTGCGCTGGGCAGAACGCCACGGCTACCCGACCACCATCATGGACACCTCCTACGCCGAGGAAGCCGGGCTCAAGTCCGCCACCTTCGAGGTCAAGGCCCCCTACGCCTACGGCACACTCAGCGTCGAGGCCGGCACGCACCGCCTGGTCCGGATCAGCCCGTTCGACAACCAGGGCCGCCGCCAGACCTCGTTCGCCGCCGTCGAAGTCATCCCGCTGATCGAGCAGACGGACTCCATCGACATCCCGGACAACGAGATCCGCGTCGACGTCTTCCGGTCCTCGGGCCCGGGCGGCCAGTCCGTCAACACCACGGACTCCGCCGTGCGCCTGACCCACATCCCCACCGGCACCGTGGTCTCGATGCAGAACGAGAAATCGCAGCTGCAGAACCGTGCCGCCGCCCTGCGCGTGCTGCAGTCCCGGCTGCTGCTGCTGAAGAAGGAACAGGAGGACGCCGAGAAGAAGGCGTTCGCCGGCGACGTCAAAGCCTCGTGGGGCGACCAGATGCGCTCCTACGTCCTGAACCCGTACCAGATGGTCAAGGACCTCCGCACCGAGCACGAGGTCGGCAACACCTCGGCAGTGTTCGACGGCGAGATCGACGACTTCATCGACGCTGGCATCCGCTGGCGCACGGACAACCGCAACGCGGAGAAGTAGACGCAACCAGTAGGCACAGGCAACCTGCCCCATCCGCCTCTTGTGTCACATCCGCCCCGCGGGTCTAATCCTGCGACACGCCCCCGCGCTCAGCCGGTTCCGCACGGGCCCGTGCGTATAGTCGAGAAGCCGGAGCTCTACTTCCCCCACTAGAAAGCCCGCGCGCCGGCAGCAGAACTGGACCCTACCGTCCCCGTCCTGCAGGGTTCTAGGGCCATGATCCGTTTCGAAAATGTCACCAAGGTCTATGACCAGAAGGCGCGACCCGCGCTGGACTCCATCAACCTTGAGATCGACCGCGGCGAATTCGCCTTCCTCGTCGGGGCCTCGGGCTCCGGCAAATCGACCTTCCTGCGCCTCGTCCTCAAAGAGGACCGCGCATCCTCCGGCGCCGTGTACGTGGCCGGCCAGAACGTGGCGAACATCTCCAGCTGGCGTGTGCCCAGGCTCCGCCGCGGGATCGGCGTCGTGTTCCAGGACTTCCGCCTGCTGCCGCAGAAAACCGTGTTCGCCAACGTCGCCTTCGCCATGCAGGTCATCGGCAAGAGCCGCAGCGTCATCCGCGACACCGTGCCCGAGGTCCTCAAGACCGTCGGCCTCGAAGGCAAGGAAAACCGCCTCCCGCACGAACTGTCCGGCGGCGAGCAGCAGCGCGTGGCGATCGCCCGCGCCGTCGTCAACCGCCCCGGCATCCTGCTCGCGGATGAGCCCACCGGCAACCTCGACCCCACCACCTCCATGGGCATCATGGGCGTGCTGGACAAGATCAACCAGAACGGCACCACCGTGGTCATGGCCACCCACGACGACGACATCGTCAACGAGATGCGCAAACGCGTCGTCGAACTCCGCAACGGCGTCATCATCCGCGACGAAGCCAAGGCACTCTACACGTCCATGATTCCGGTGGTGGGCCAGTCCCGCCGGCTGCGGGATGCGAGCGGCCGGGATCCCCAGTCCGCCGCCCCGGCAGCCACCACCCGCGCCGAAGCCCGCGCCGCAGGGGAGGCCCAGCTGTGAGGCTCCAATTCGTCCTCGCCGAGATCGGCAGCGGCCTGCGCCGCAACCTGTCCATGGTGGTCTCGGTCATCCTGGTGACGTTCGTGTCGCTGACCTTCGTTGGCGCCGCCGGCATGCTCCAGCTCCAGATCAACCAGATGAAGGGCTACTGGTACGACAAAGTCCAGGTCGCGATCTTCCTCTGCAGCGACGGTTCGACGGCGGCCGGGTGCGCCACCGGCCCCGCCACTGCGGAGCAGCAGGAAAACCTGCGCAAGGTCCTGGAGTCGCCCGCGGTGGCCCAGTACGTCAACGACTTCCAGTTTGAGTCCAAGGACGACGCCTACAAGCACTTCAAGGAACAATTCTCCAATTCCCCGATCGTCGACTCGGTGACGCCGGACCAGCTTCCGGCCTCCTTCCGGATCAACATGAAGGACCCGGAGAAGTACCAGATCATCAGCGAAACCTTCTCCTCGCAGGCCGGCGTCGAAACCGTGATCGACCAGCGCCAGCTCCTGGAACGGCTCTTTTCCGTCATGAACGCGGCCTCCCTCGTGGCCGTGAGCGTCGCCGGCGTCATGATCATCTGTGCCATCCTGCTCATTGCCACCACGATCCGGCTCTCGGCCTTCAGCCGGCGCCGGGAGACGGGGATCATGCGCCTCGTCGGGGCTTCGAAGATGGTGATCCAACTGCCGTTCATCCTCGAGGGCGTAATTGCCGCCGTGATTGGCGCGGCGCTGGCGTCCGGAACGCTGTGGGCCGTGGCGCACTTCTTCCTCGGCGGTTATCTGTCCAGACAGTATCCCGACACCGCCTTCATCTCCGCAGGTCAGACGCTGATTCTTGCACCGGCACTGATCGGCCTGGGCATTTTGCTGGCAGGGGTATCATCTCTCCTGACGCTACGTCGATACTTGAAGGTCTAGCGTGCTTAACGAAAAAGGAACGTCCATGACATCGCTGCAACGACCCGCCCCGAAACCGGGCCCGGCCCGGCTCCGCGCGGCTGGCCGCCGCAGCCGCCTCGTCAGCGCCACGCTGGCGCTCGTCCTGGCGGCGAGCATGGGCGCGTCTACCCCGGTGGCGTTCGCCGACAACCTTGAGGACCAGCAGGCCACCCTCCGCGACGAGGCGGCCCGGGTCCAGCATTCCCTCGAATTCGTGGACTCCCGTATCGCCCAGGCCGCCTCGGACCTGGTCCTCTACCAGGGCCAGCTTCCCGGTGCCCAGCAGGCCCTGCTGGACGCCCAGGGGCGCGTCGCGAGTGCGGTCAAGGAAGCCGAGGCCCTCGCAGCCCGCGTGGACCTTGCGCAGCAGAACAAGGCCAAGATCACCCAACAGCTCGAGACGGACCAGCAGAAAATTGCCGACACCAAGAAGCTGATCGGCCAGATCGCCACCCAGGCCTACAAGTCCGGCGGTGTGCCGTCCAATCTCTCGCTGTTCTTCGGCTCCAACAACGGCGGCAGCCTCACGGATACCATCGACCTGGCCGACCAGGCGATGCGCAGCCAGAACTCCGCGATGGACAAACTCACCCAGCAGAACGCCACCAACATCAACTCCCGGGCCCGGCTCGAAGCCGTGGAAGCCGAGATCAAGGATCTTAAGGCCAAGGCCGACGCCGCGCTGGCACGCGAACAGGCCGCCCGCGACGAGGCGGAGGCCCAGAAGGCCCAGGTGGACAAGCTCATCGCCGACACCACCCGGCTCGACGCCGAACTCCAGGCAGCCAAGCCGGGAATCCAAAATCAGCTCGCGCAGGTCAAGGCCCAGCAGGACGCTGTCGCGGCTGAAATCGCCGAACGCGACCGCAAGCTGCGCGAAGCCTGGGAAGCCGAGCAGCGGCGCATCGCGGAGGCAGCCGCAGCCGCGGCCCGCGCCCAGGGCCAGGCTAAGCCCCCGTATGTGCCCGCCCCGCCAGGGAACCCGTCCGCGTTCGGCCTCCGGAGCCCCTTCAACGGCGTCCGGATCAGCTCGGGCTTCGGTTGGCGCGCGACGCCGCCGGGCACCATCGACTTCTACGGCCAGGGCGGCTACATGCACACCGGCATCGACTTTGCCGCGGCCTGCGGCACCCCCGTCTACGCCGCGGCGGCAGGCACAGTGTACTCCGCGGGATGGGCCAACGACGGTGGCGGCAACAACGTCAAGATCTCGCACGGCGTTGTCCAGGGCAACTCCCTGACAACGATCTACTACCACAACGTCAGCGTTACGGTATCGCCCGGGCAGCAGGTCAGCCAGGGACAGCTGATCGCCTACTCGGGAACCACGGGCAACTCGACCGGCTGCCACTCGCACTTCGAGACCTGGCTCAACAGCCGGGCCGTTGACCCGATGGGCCTGCTCTGATCCGCCCGGAGCGGAAGCGCTCCGGCCGGACCGCGGCCCTGCCGTAAACTGGAGGAAGCCCTCCGTCCCGGTCCTGCACCGATCCGGTATAGGGCCTCCCCTCGATCCAAGGAGTTCTACCGTGCCGAAAGAAAGTGGCCGTAAGGTAGTGGCCACCAACCGCAAGGCCCGGCACGACTACCTCATCCTCGACACCTACGAGGCCGGCATTGCCCTCATGGGGACGGAAGTGAAATCCCTCCGCGAGGGACACGCCTCCATGGTGGACGGCTTCTGCACGTTCTACAACGACGAGCTGTGGATGGAGGGCATCCATATCCCCGAATACCACCAGGGGAGCTGGACCAACCACGCCGCACGCCGCCGTCGGAAGCTGCTGCTGCACCGCGACGAGCTCACCAAGATCTCGCACAAAATCCGCGAATCGGGCTTCACCATCGTCCCGCTGCAGCTGTACTTCGTCGACGGCCGGGCGAAGGTGGAAATCGGCGTCGCCCGCGGCAAGAAGGAATACGACAAGCGACAGACGCTGCGCGAGCAGCAGGACAAGCGCGAGGCCCTGCGCGTCATGCGCGAGCGGAACCGGCGCTGACGAACCGCCGGACCGGCCAGGGAATGAATCCGGTGGGCCTTGCGTTATGATTGGTAGTCCGGGATGGACTCGTAAGTGTCCCGTCCGGGTTGAAAAAAGATAGTTGATAAAAAAATACGGGGATGATCGGTTTCGACGATGTTAGTCGCGACAGGTGAAGCGGGCCGAGGATGCAGAATTATCTCGTAAACGCTGTCTGCAAACCAATAAGTGCCGAATCAAAACGCACTGACTTCGCTCTCGCTGCCTAAGCAGTAAGACAGTCCGTCAGCCCGAGGTTGCTATTGCCCCGGATCCTGGCGTCATTTAGATAGCCACTGCTGTTTACCTCCGTCATCGGGGTGAACGGGACTCTTAGATGACTGGGCCCGGATCGGCCAGCTGTTTGCAGCATGGCCGGGGCCGAGAAAATCCGACGCAAACTGCGCCCGGAGAAGCCCTGACAACACGACATCGGACGGGGGTTCAATTCCCCCCATCTCCACCATCGGAGCCCCGGAAACGGTGCTCCACCCCGTAGAGTCCCACACAAAAGGCCGGAAGCTTCAGCTTCCGGCCTTTTGCTTTGCCCGGTTGTAGGCAGAAGCGGCCCGGCTGGCGGGCGGCGCCCATCCGAGTGCGTTCAGCGCTTCTTGATGTGGGCAACGGGGTCCGAGTGCGTCTCTGCGACGTTCTTGGACTTCTTCTCGGCCCGTTTTTCCTTGATGGTCTTCACGGGTTTCTTGACCGCGCTCCGGTGCGGCGTTTTGTCAGGCATGTGGGCGCTCCCTAACAGCAGGGGGCCGGGATGGCCCCGTGGTACTAAGTTACGCCTCAGGTACCGCGACGTCCACGATGCCGACGAACCGGCTGCCCACACCCTCATACTCGCTGCGGACCAGCCCGGCGCCGACGCCGGGAACCTCATAGGGGGCGTGGTGCGCACAGCACACATAGGTGAAGTCCGGCCACCACTTCTTCGGCCGGGCAGCCTCGGAGAATCCGCAGACCGCACACGTCAGCTGGACCCAGACCGGGCGTTTGCCGGTCCGGTTGGCCTTGGACTGCACCAGCCACGCCGGCGGGTTGTCCAGGAGTTCGCCGAGCTCGGCGTCGCTGAGCCGGGGCGGGATACCGTGACGGTGGGCCATCTCCAGCGGAATGTCGAGGATCTGGGCTGCTTCACGTCGGGTAACCATCCTTCAACGATACGGGATGGGAGGGACCTCGAACTGCCCGCGAAAGGCCTGCGTTACGCCCGTCACAGGCCGGTGACGGCCAGCCCGAGCGCTGCCGCGGCCAGGCCGGCGATCAGGTTGGCGACAATGTTGGCGGCGGCCGCGCGGTACCGCGTCTCGCTCACCAGCCGCACCGTGGCGGTGGTCCAGGAACTGAAGGTGGTCAGGCCGCCCGCGAGCCCGGTCGCGAGACCGGCCTGCCACTCGGCCCCCAGCCCCAGCCGGACCGTCGGCCCCACGGCCGCGCCGATGATGAAGGAGCCGGCGACGTTGACCGCGAGGGTCGCCCACGGCCAGTGCGGATGGCGCCCCGGGTGGTGCGCGAACCAGGAGTCGACGGCGAAGCGCAGCAGGGCGCCCGCGACGCCGAAGACCCCCACCAGGGCGGCGGTGATCATGATGCCTTGCCGGTGAGGTCGGCCAGGGCCTTGCCGGTCTTCCATCCGGCGGCTGCTGCGCCGAGTCCCAGGACGAGGGAGAGCCCGAGGTAGGCCAGCCAGCTGGCATGGAAGCCGCCACGGTACAGCTGGTCAAGGGAGAACACCACCGCCGAAAAGGTCGTGAACGAACCCAGCAGCCCGGGGCCGAGGCCGGCCCGCAGCCAAAAGGCGGTCTTTGGCCGTGCGATCCAGACGGTGGTGAGGGACGCGAGGACAAAACTTCCGACGACGTTGATCACCAGGGTGGTCCACGGGACGCTCCCCGCCGCCTCCGGGAACAGCAGGCCGGCCCCGTAGCGCAGTTCCGTTCCGATCAGGCCGCCGACGGCGACAGCGGCCCAGGCGCGCCAGCCCGGCAGTCCAGCCCGCATTCAGCGCCGTTCGAGGCGGCAGCCGGGATGGGTCGTCTCGCTGTGGACCCAGAGCGCGGAGGCTACTTCCTCGGCCAGGTCGAATTCGCGCCGGGTCCCGCCGGAGCCGATGAGTACCACCAGGGCACCGCCGAAGGGCTTCCTGCCCAGCACCTCGACGTCGGCGTCCAGCGCGATCTTCTCGGCGGAAAGGTAGCGCAGCAGCTCGGGGTTGTCGTCGCTGATGCGGGTGATCAGGCCGGTGTGGCCGTCGTCGAGGTCGCTCATCCGGTGGGCCGCAGGCATCTGCACGGAGCCGTCAGCGGCCGGGATCGGATCGCCGTGCGGATCCCGCACCGGGTTTCCGAGCTTCGCAGCCATCCGTTCGATGAAGGTGTCGGAGACGGCATGTTCCAGGAGTTCGGCTTCATCGTGGACCTCGTCCCAGCGGTAGCCGAGCTCCCGCACGAGGAACGTCTCGATGAGGCGGTGCCGCCGGACCATGGACAGCGCCAGCCGGACGCCGTCGGCCGTCAGCGTGATGGCGCTGTAGGGCTGGTGGTCCACCAGGCCCTGGTCCTTGAGTTTGCGGACCATCTCGGAGACCGAAGAGTTGGCGACGCCGAGGCGCTGGGCCAGCTGGGTGGAGGTGATGGGCTTGTCCTGCCACTCCGTAAAGGAGTAGATGACCTTGACGTAGTCCTCGATCGAGGAGGATGGCAGGCTGGTCTTCACACCGTCCAGCCTACCGTCAGGCGGCGCCGGAGAAGGTCAGCCACAGCAGGACGAGGTTGAGTGCGACCACCAGGACCACGGCGGTGATGGCGGCAATGCGAAGTGCCATTCCGTCCGCGAAGCGGCCCATCAGCGCCTTGTTGCTGGTCAGGACGACCAGCGGGACCAGGACGAAGGGAATGCCGAAGCTCAGGACGACCTGGCTGAGGACCAGGCCCCAGGTGGGATCGAAGCCGATGCTCAGCAGCACTACGGCAGGAATGAGGGTGACGACCCGGCGCGTCATCATCGGGATCCGGATCTTGAGCAGGCCCTGCATGATGGAGCCGCCGGCGTAGCAGCCCACGGAGGTTGACGCCAGCCCGGAGGCGAGCAGGCCGACGGCGAAGATGACGCCGACGATCGGACCCAGGTTGGCGGTGATCGCGGCGTGGGCGCCCTCGATGGTGTCCGTTCCCTCCTCGCCGCCCAGGGTCGATGCGGCGAGCAGCAGCATCCCGATGTTCACGATCCCGGCAATGGCGAGGGCCGCCACGACGTCCCAGCGGGTGGCTTTGACCAGGCGCGTCATGGCTGGCGCGGGCACGTGGAGGTGCGGGTTCGGGCGGTGCCGGTCCCGGGAAAGGGCCGAATGGACGTAGATGGCGTGCGGCATCACCGTGGCGCCGAGCATGCTGGCGGCCAGCAGCACGGTGTCCGGACCCTGGAAGCCCGGGATCAGGCCGGCCGCGACGCCCGCCGGGTCGGGCGGGCTGATGAAGAGGCCGGCCAGGAATCCGATCGTGATGATGCCCAGCAGGAAGATGATGATGAACTCGAAGGGCCGCTGCCGGTTCCGGGCCTGGACGGCCAGCAGGAGCATGGAGACGCCGCCGACGATTACGGCGCCGAGGGGCAGGGGAAGCCCGAAGAGCAGGTAGAGCGCGATCGCCCCGCCGACCACTTCGGCCAGGTCGGTGGCAGCGGCCACGATCTCGGCCTGGACCCAGAACGCGCGGCGCCAGACCGGCTTGAGCCGCTCACCGAGGATCTCGGGCAGGCTCTTCCCGGTGACGATTCCGAGCTTGGCGGACTGGTACTGGACCAGCACGGCCATGATGTTGGCGGCCACCAGAACCCAGACCAGGAGGTAGCCGTACTGGGCGCCGGCTGTGAGGTTCGCCGCCACGTTGCCGGGATCCACGTAGGCGATCGAGGCGACGAACGCCGGGCCCAGAAGGCCGATCATGGCGCGGCGGCCGCCCTTTTTCCGCCGGGCGGGTGCCTGTGGCGCCGGCGCTTCGTGTCCTGTTACTTCCAGCACGGCGGGCTCCCCTGGGTAGGTGCGTCACGACGACGCGGCCGGTGGCGGCGCGCTGTTGCCCGCCCCATAATTTGTAGCTGCCTATAAACAATTATTAGGCATACCGAAACCATAGGCCAGCGTGCAGATTCGGTGCAATGCCGGCGCGTGGAACCGTGGGCCCGCCGGGTCAGGCCCGGACGGCCCGCCAGCTCTGTGTCAGGTAGGGGAGGGGGAGTATTTCGCCGGGGCCGTGGCCCAGATGTTCGTGCAGGTACCACTCGAGATTGCCCAGGACCTTGGCGCGGACCGCTTCGCTGGCCGCAAGGTAGTAGCTGCGGGACTTGGTCAGCTCCATGATGTCGGCGGTGCGCACGGGATCTTCCCAGCGGGTGAGGTGGCTCTCCAGCCCCCCGAATTCCGGGCCCAGCGGGGGCCTGAAGTGGGGTTTGTGGACGTCGCCGGCATGCATGATCCGCGAGAGCCGGTGCACCCAGGGAACGGACGTGTCCAGCTGGTTCCAGACGAGCCCCAGGACACCATGGGGGCGGAGGATCCTGGCGATCTCCGTGCTGGCCAGGACGGGATCGCACCAGTGCCACGCCTGGGCGACCGTGACGACGTCGAAAGCCCCGGAGGGCAGACCCGTGTGCTCGGCGGTACCCTCGACGGCGGTGACGCCCGGAAGCGTCCTGCGCAGCTGCTCCAACATGTCGGCGGACGGGTCAACAGCCACCGTGTGCAGCCCGCGCCCGGCCAGCAGCGCCGTGAACTTCCCGGTGCCGGCGCCCACGTCCGCGGCGTCCTTCGCCCCGGCGGGAATCAGCCAGTCGGCCGAATCGTCGGGGTAGCCCGGGCGCACGCGTTCGTAGTGCTCCCCGCCGTCCTGGAAGCTCTGCCCGAGCTCCTGGCGCCGTTCCCGGTGCAGTTTGGGGCCACCGCGTGCCACGTGCGATCTCCTTCGGCAGGTCCGGATGGGTACCTTCCGAATTTACCGCACGCGGCAGGGCCGCGATGCCAGGTTGGTTCCCCGCCCGGTCAGTCCTGGGTGCAGGGGGCCGCGCCGGCAGTGCCGGGCGTGTTGGGTGCCCAGTGCGGGTAGCTGCGGGTGTCGTTGGACGGAACCCACCTTCCCGCGTCCACCACGTAGTCCCAGCCGAGGCCGGTCTGGCGCAGCTCCTGGATACCGGCGAGCAGACGCTGGGCGTCCTCCAGCCGGGACCCGACTCCGAAGCTGGCCCGCAGCGAGCCGGAGGGCAGCCCGAGCCGACGGAGCAGGGGGTGTGCGCAGAACCGGCCGTCGCGCAGCCCGATGCCGTGTTCGGCCGAGAGATACGCCGCCACCAGGCCCGCGTCGTAGCCTTCCACGGAGAAATTGACGACGCCGATGGTGCCGGTGCCGGCCCCGTTCCCCGGTTCGTGGCCTGCCGGCACGTCGAAGGATGCACTGTCCGCGAAGATCTGGTGGACGGTCACGCCGTCGATCCGCGCTAGGCCCTCAACGAGGAACGACCGGATGGCGTTTTCGTGCGCGTGCCACTGGTCAACGTCCAGGCCGGCGATGACCTGGGTGGCCCGGGCCAGGGTGGCTGCGCCGAGGACATTGGGAGAGCCGCCTTCATGCCGGGCGGGGCCGGTGGTCCAGCTGACCGTGTCAATCCGGGCGTCCTGCACGGCTCCGCCGCCGGCCAGGTGCGGCGTGCCGGCGTCTAGCCAGTCGGGACGGCCCACCAGCACGCCCGCGCCGAAGGGCGCGTAGAGCTTGTGCCCGGAGAACGCGAGGTAGTCGACGCCGTCCGCGGTGATGTCGATCCGCCGGTGCGGGGCCAGCTGGGCGGCGTCGACGACGATCCGGGCGCCGTATTCATGGGCCAGGGCGGCCAGTGCCCGGATCGGCAGGATCTCGCCGGTGACGTTGGAGGCGCCGGTGACGGCGAGCAGGCTGACGCCGCCGTGGGCGAGTTCCCCGTGGAGCAGTTCCAGCGTGGCGGCGAGGGTGGGCGCGGCGATGACGCTGCGGTGCGGCACCCGCTGCCAGGGCAGGAGGTTGGCATGGTGTTCGATGTCGAGGTAGAGCACCTCGCCGGTGTTCACGCCGTCGACGACGGGCAGGCAGCCGGCCAGCAGGTTCAGGGAGTCGGTGGTGTTCCGGGTGAAGATCACGGCGTCGTCCGGACGGCCGCCCACGAAATCGCGGACGATGGTGCGGGAGTTCTCGTAGACCGAGGTGCTGATCTGGGAGGCATAGCCGGCGCCGCGGTGGACGCTGGCGTAGAACGGCAGGATTTCGTTGAGGTAGGCCGAGACCACCGACAGCGCGGGCGCCGAGGCGCCGTAGTCCAGGTTGGCGTAGCGGACGCTGCCGCCCTGGATCAGCGGCGCCTGGATCTCGGCGCCCGTCACCGCGGCCAGCGGACGGCGGGCGACGGCGAACCGCACATCGGGATGCGCTTGGCCGGCGACGGCACGGAGTTCGGGGGTGGCGGGAATGGTGGCAGTCGTCATGGGACCTCGCTTGAAAAGGACCCCACGTACCGGGGATCCGCGCTTGCCGGGTCCGTTCCGGACCGGCCAGGTCGTCACCCGGGGCACCCCGCCGCGAATGGAGGKTTGCCGGCCAGCAAACCGGGGTTTAGCGCTGGCACTCGTGACCTGTTTCGAGCCTAGGACATTCCCCGCCCGCGCGAAAAGGTGCTGGCCGATTGTGAAGCTGTTTGTTACGCGGGCGCTAGCACACTCGCTAGCACGCTCGGCTGGCTGCGGCGATGCCGGTCCGGGGGCTCGTCAGGAACTGCAAAGTTGAACAGGTTCCCGGGCATCCGGCGCCCGGGCGGGCGGTGCCGCCGCAGACCGGATTGGCCGTCGCTGCGACCGTTTCGGCGGGTTCTTCGGCGTGTTCCCGGACTGGCCGGGCGGCGTCCCGGCTCGGGGCGGTCTGCTGGCTGCCGGTGGAGATGCTGAGGCCGAACAGGGCATCGAGGGCAGCGGCGTAGTCGTCCTGGCGCCCAAGCGCGGCGAGCGCCCGGCCGCGGACCGTCGGGGTATGGAGCAGGCGCCGGATCAGATGCCGGAGGGCGAGGTTCACGTCGTCAGCCGCGGCAGACCGGCCATGCTGTTTGCTGACGCGTTCCATTTCGCTGTGGAGGACCTGATGTAGGTGCTCGCGCAGCGCGACGACGGCGGTATCCACGGCGCGCCCGGCTTCCTCCTCCTCGAAGTGGCGTGCCGCCTGCCGGACCAGGGCGCGGGCTCGGCGCAGCGCCGCGGCGTCCGCCGGGGGAGCAGCGCGGTGCACCGATTCCAGCGTGATGAGTTCGACGCCTGGCAGCCCGCCCACGCGGGGGTCGAAATCGTGGCTGGGAGCGAGGTCGATGATGGCCAGCGGACGGGCCGCACCCTCACGCCACCGGGTGAGGGCGGCAGCGTCGAGCCGGGCCCCCGAGCCGCTGCAGCCAATGAGGAGGTCCACCCCCGCAACGGCTGCCGGCAGCTGGCCGGCGGAGAGGGCGGTGCCGCCCCGGGCCGCCACGAAGGTCTTCGCGCGGCCGGAGTGGGAGAAAACCGAAATGTCGGAACATTTCCGGTTCCGGAGCAGCTCCGCGACGCACCCGGCGTAGGCGCCGGTCCCGAAGAGAACCGCCGACGCGCCGGCGATCCCGGCCTGTTTGGTGCCGTCCCGCGGGCCCACGGCGGCGGCAAGGTCCAGGGCAACGGAAGCGATGGATCTGCTCGCGCTGCTGAGTGCGGTCTGTGCCCCCACGTCCTTCGCGGTGCGGGATGCGGCCTGGAACAGCCTGCCCAGCCGTCCGCTGGTGGTTCCGGCGGCCTGCGCGTCCGAGAGTGCGCGCCGGACCTGGCCGGCGACTTCGCGTTCACCCACGACGACGGAATCCAGCCCCGCGGCAACGGCGAAAAGGTGTTCCGCGGCCGCAGTTCCCCGGAGTTCCTCGAAGAGGCCCGAAAGGCGGTTCTTGGGCAGCCCGGAGCCGAGATGGACCGACTCGAGGACGTCCGTGCGTGCGGCTGCCAGGCCCGCCTCGGACGGGACTTCGCAGTAGATTTCGAATCGGTTGCAGGTGGACAGGACCACGGATGCGGCGACGGGCGAGCCGCCGGCGAGAAGCTGCGGCGCGAGCCCGGTGGCGGCGGCGTGCAGTGCGGCGGCCGATTCGGGCTCCAGGTCCCGGTACTTCGCCATGAGCACCAGCAGTACCGGGCCGATCCCGGCGGTGCCGCCAGTCCGGGCATGAGCTGTGTCAGACAAGGCTGCTCTCCTCCCAAAAAGATGCCCTACCTTGAGGCCGGCTGAGGCCGGCCGTCCTGGACAGCGTCGTACAGGGAGGTTGCGGAATCCTTGGGGGCGGGCCCGTCGGGTTGCTAGAGCAGGTCGTCCAGGCCGGGATTGAGGCGCTTGAGGACCTCGGAGTGGAGGATCGAATTGGTGGCGAGGGCGTTACCGCCGAAGGGGCCGTCTTCGCCGTCCAGGGAGGTGAAGCGCCCGCCTGCCTCGGTGACGATGGGTACCAGGGCGGCCATGTCGTAGAGGTTCAGCTCGGGCTCGCAGGCGATGTCGACGGCGCCTTCGGCCACGAGGCAGTAGGACCAGAAGTCCCCGTAGGCGCGGGTGCGCCAGACTTCCTCGGTGAGGCCGAGGAACTCGTCGAGGTTGCCGCGCTGCTTCCAGCCGCCCAGGCTGGAGTAGGACAGGGAGGCGTCCGAGAGCTCCGAGACGTTGGAGACCTTCAGCCGGGTGGCGGCGGCCAGCGAACGCCCCATGTAGGCTCCGGCGCCCTTGGCGGCCCACCAGCGCTTGCCCAGCGCGGGGGCGCTTACGACGCCGACCACCGGCTCGCCTTCGTCGACGAGGGCGATCAGGGTGGCCCAGACGGGGACGCCGCGGACGAAGTTTTTGGTCCCGTCAATCGGGTCGATTATCCAGCGGCGGGAGCCGTGGCCTGAGCTGCCGAATTCCTCGCCGAGCACGGCGTCGCGCGGGCGGGAGCGGGACAGCTGGCCGCGGATGGCTTCCTCGGCTGACTTGTCGGCGTCGGTCACCGGCGTGAGGTCCGGCTTCGTCTCGATCCGAAGGTCGAGCGCCTTGAAGCGGCTCATGGTCTGGGAATCTACGGAATCTGCCAGTACATGGGCAAGGCGCAGGTCATCGTTGTAGCTCGAAGCGGGTTGACTCATGGTTCCAAACTACCGCCAAAGCGGGCGGGGGAGCGGTAGGCGGGACCGCAGCCGGCTACGAGACGGTGCCCAGTTCCTTGACGTCCTGTGCTTCCATCCGCGGGTCCGTCCCCAGCAGGCGGCGGAGCGAGGCGAGCCGGGCCGGGCCGGATTCGCCCGCGTGGCCGGCAGCCACCCAGGCGTCCACTCCGCAGTTGACGGCGCTGGAATCGTGCTTGCAGCCCCGCTCGCAGTCGTCGGTGCCGGGCTCGAGGTCCGGAAAGGACCGCAGGATCCGGTCCGGGTCCACGTGGGCCAGGCCGAAGGAGCGGATGCCCGGGGTGTCGATGATCCAGCTGCCCGCCGGGGCATCGTTGACCTTGAGGGCCAGGGCGGAGGACGACGTGTGGCGGCCGCGCCCGGTGACGGCGTTGACCCCGCCAGTGGCGCGCTCGGCGCCGGTCAGGGCGTTCACCATGGTGGATTTTCCGACGCCGGAGTGGCCCAGCATGACGGTGACCTTCCCGTCGAGGTGGCCGCGCAGCTGCGAGACGGCGTCCTTGTCCAGGCGCGCGGACAGGCCGTCGTCGGAGCGGGCGTCGATGCCGGAGGCGGCGGAATCCGCCGTCTTGGAGATGATCACCGGGAAGGCAAGGTGCTGGTAATTGGAGAGGAGTTCCGCAGGATCCTTGACGTCAGCCTTGGTGACCAGCAGCAGCGGCTCGATGCCGGCGTCGTACGCGGCGACGAGGGCGCGGTCGATGAAGCCGGTCCGCGGCTCCGGGTTGGCGGCCGCCACGACGATCACCAGTGTGTCGGCATTGGCGACGACGGCGCGCTCGATCGGGTCCGTGTCGTCGGCGCTGCGCCGCAGGAGGGTCTTGCGGTCCTGGATCTTGACCAGCCTGGCCAGCGTGTCCGGCTCGCCGCTGACGTCCCCGACAAGGGAGACGAAGTCGCCGGCAACGACCGGGTTGCGGCGCAGCTCCCGGGCCCGGGCGGCGATGATCTTGCGCTCTTCGGGTGTGCCTTCGGCGACGACGGCGGTGTAGCGGCCGCGGTCCACGGTGATGATCCGGCCGGTGACGGCGTCGTCATAGGCGGGCCGGTCCTTGGTACGGGGCCGGGATCCCTTTTTGTTGGGGCGGATCCGGACGTCGGATTCGTCCCAGGAATCAGTGCTGCGTGCCACCGGCGGAGTCCTTCTCTGCTGCGGTTCGCTGCGCCAGCATGGCTTCCCAGAGTTGTGGGAAGTCCGGCATGGTCTTGGCCGTCGTCGCGATGTCCTCGACCTCGACGCCGGGCACTGCCAGGCCAAGGATGGCGCCCGCCGTGGCCATGCGGTGGTCGGCATAGCTGTGGACGATGCCGCCGCGCAGCGGCGCCGGGCGGATGACGAGGCCGTCGCCAGTCTCCTCGGCATCCCCGCCCAGGCGGTTGATCTCGGCCACGAGGGCGGCGAGCCGGTCCGTTTCGTGCCCGCGGAGATGGGCGATGCCGGTCAGCCGCGAGGGGCCGGTGGCGAGGGCGCACAGTGCTGCCACGGTGGGCGCGAGCTCGCTGGTCTCGTCGAAGTCGGCACCCTTGATCTCGGCCCCGCCGGTGACCGTCAGGGTGCCGTCCGTGAGTGTGACGGCGGCACCCATGGCCGTGAGGATGCCGCGCCAGAGGTCGCCGACCTGCGTGGTCTCTGCGGGCCAGTTGGGGATCCGCACGGTCCCGCGGGTGGCGAGGGCCGCCGCCAGGAAGGGGCCGGCGTTAGAGAGGTCCTGTTCGATCCGCTGGTCAAAGGCGCGGATCAGGCCGGGGGAGACAACCCAGTGGTTCGGAACGGAGTCATCGACGCCCACGCCGACGCCGCGCAGCACGGCCACGGTCATGTTGATGTGGTCCAGGCTCGGCACGGGCTTTCCCGGGTATTCGGTACTGCGGTGTTCCAGGTGAAGACCGTCGGTGAAGCGGGCGCCGGCCAGCAGCAGGGCGGAGACAAACTGCGATGAGGCGCTGGCATCGATGACGAGGTGGCCGCCGCGGACCTCCCCCGTGCCCTGGACGGTGAACGGCAATGACGACGCCGATCCGCCGTCGGGGGCGCTGACCGCTACGCCGAGTCCGGCCAGGGCCTCGATGATGGTGCCCATCGGGCGTTTGCGCGCGTGCGGGTCGCCGTCGAACAGTGACGCCCCCCGGCGCAGGGCCGCGACTGGCGGCACGAAGCGCATGACCGTCCCGGCCAGGCCGCAGTCGATCGCGGCCGGAGCCCCGGAGGGTTCCGTGCTGATGGGCGTGACAGCCAGATCGGGACCGAAGGCGCCGTCGCCCGGAACCTCGGTGATAGTGGCGCCGAGTTGCCGCAGGGCCTCGATCATCAGGGCCGAATCCCGGGAGTGCAGCGGAGCGCGCAACCGCGAGGGCCCGTCGGCGAGAGCCGCCAGCACGAGGTACCGGTTGGTCAGGGACTTCGATCCCGGCACGGTGACCGTCGCGTCAACGGGCCGGTCGGCGAAGGGCGCCCGCCAGAGCGGAGGGGTCCCGGCCGGAAGGGGATGGGCGGCTGCGGTGGGGGTGGTGCCGGTCATTGCTGTTTTAGGCTCCGTGGGTGTGGTCTACGGCTTTGCGCACGGCCTTGTCGGCCTTCTTAAGCTGTTTGCCGGTGGTCTTCTTGACGTCGGCGGCGAGGTGGCCGGCGTTCTTCTTGGCGTCCGCGGCGAGGTGTTCGGCGCGCCAGGCCAGGCTGGGCCTGCCATTGGTGTCGACGGAGGCCAGCAGCACGCCGCCGGTCAGCGAGACGTTTTTCAGCAGCTGCTTGCGGCGGGCGTCGCGGCCTTCCTTGGACGTTATGTCCGCACTGCGCCATTCAACGTAGCCGTTGAGCGCGGAGATGACAGCCAGGACGGTGGCTGCCAGGCGTGCTGACTTGCCGAGTGCGAGGAGGACCCCGGCTCCAACCTGTGTGCCGCCGATAACGCGGGCCAGGACCTTCTCGTTGGTCTGGAAGGGAAGGGACTCCGCGGCGCGGCGCAGCAGGGGTGAGAGCTGCGTCGCGGTGTCGTCCGCATTCTTTAGCTTGTCCATGCCCGCAAGGACGAAACTGGAGGCGAGCATGGGCCGGGCGAGAAAGCGGACAAAGGACATGAATTTCCTCCTGGATGGACGAACCGCGGAATCAATGCGGGAGAACCGGTTCTAGTCTTGCACTTTTGCGGAATATTTGCCTGCCCGGCGGGGTTGTGAATGACAGGCCCGGCCGCCGGTTTGCGGCTGGTCAAGGGGCAAGACAACAAGAGCACGATAACGAGTCAGGCCAGCCCACATGCCGGGCTGGAACACGGTGCCGCGGCTGGAGGATTCCGGCGTGGCGCCAGGGAGGCGGAGATTTGGTTCTGGTGAAGGACAAGCTGACACGTGGCACCGCGCTTATCGGGGACATTGCGCAGCCTGCGGCGGATCCTGCCGCGTTGTGGACGATGGCCCTGCAGGATGGAGCGGTGCCGGCGATTACGGACACCCGCCGGAAGGTAACAGTAGACTTGAAGGCAATGAGCACCATGGATCCGGCCGTTGCGGCCATGCACGAGGCAGCCGGAAACGGCGCGACGCCCGCCGAGTCACCTGTTGCCGGCCCTGCCGGCGCACTCCCCAGCCCTGCCTTGGCGCCCAACCCCGCGCACGATGCGGCCGCCCAGGAGCTGATCGTGGACGGCCAGGCTCTGGATGTTGCGACGGAAACGGCGGAGGACCGCCGCGTGCGGTTCGAACGCGACGCCATGCAGTATGTGGACCAGCTGTATTCCGCGGCCATGCGGATGGCCCGGAATCCCGCGGATGCCGAGGACCTCGTCCAGGAGGCCTACACGAAGGCTTTTTCGGCCTTCCACCAGTACAAGCCGGGCACCAACCTGAAGGCCTGGCTGTACCGCATCCTGACAAACACCTACATCAATCTTTACCGCAAGCGGCAGCGCGAGCCGCTGCAGTCCAACTCGGACACCATTGAGGACTGGCAGCTGGCCCGGGCGGAGTCGCACACGTCCTCGGGACTGCGCTCGGCCGAGGCCGAGGCGCTTGACCACCTGCCGGATTCCGACGTAAAACGGGCGCTGCAGGCCATCCCGGAGGAATTCCGGCTGGCCGTGTACTTCGCCGACGTCGAGGGATTCGCGTACAAGGAAATTTCAGACATCATGAACACGCCGATCGGGACCGTGATGTCCCGGCTGCACCGGGGCCGGAAAATGCTGCGGGATATGCTCGCCGACTACGCCGCCGAGCGGGGATTCAGGGCCGCAGATGCCACCGCGGCGGCCGGAAGCAACAAACAGGAGAACAGGAAATGAGCGACTGCCAGGGACTGGGCGATTGCGATGACGCCCGGATGCAACGTATCTACGAGTATCTGGATGGTGCCCTCACCCGCGATGACATCGCGGAGATCAAGGACCATCTGGACGGCTGCCCCGAATGCTTTGAGCAGTACGACCTCGAATGTGTCATCCGCGTGATGGTGAAGCGTTCCTGCACCGAAGCCGCCCCGGAGAACCTGAAGAACTCGATCCTGGACCGGATCCACTCCAGTAACCCCGTCGAGGCCTGACCCAGGCAGAACCGGCGCCGCCCGAGTACCATTAAACAGATGACCCCGGAAACCGTGAGGTTTCCGGGGTCATCTGTCCAAAGCTGTGGTTCCTAAGCGTTGCTTAGGCGTTGGGGCGCTTGCCGTGGTTCGCGCCGCCACGCTTACGGTCACGACGTTTACGTGCACGCTTGCTCATAGCTGGCCTCCTTAATTTTTGGTACTCAAAAGAGCTGCCCTCAAGTCTCCCACATCAGGGGACCCGCCGCGAACCGGCGGGCGGGCAGGTGTCCCGGAGGGGCAATGCAAACTGAAACGATTAGTCCAGGGAATTCCGGATAGAGATCCGGGCCTGGTCCAGCACCGTCCTGACCGTCTCCAGCGTCACCGGCGTGATCGGGTGCCGGCCGCCGTGGCGGCGCAATTCCACCCGGATGTCGTCGCGGAAGGCCTGCACCAGCATCTCCGCTTCCCGCAGCCGGCCATCGCTCTCCTGCGAGTAGCGCTGGCCCGCCAGCGAGGCGACCGTTGAACCGGCCGCGCGGGCCGAGGAGCGTGCGGCCTCGGCGGTTGCCGCCAGGTCCGCCCGCAGCCCGCGCATGTTGTCCTTGATGTCCTGGCGCAGGTTGTCCGCGAGCCGCCGGACCGATGCGGAGATGTCGTTTTCCACGCCGGCAAGTTCGTCCCGCCGGCTGTTCAGCTCCAGGAGCCCGGCCGGGGTGATGCTGTAACGGGTCCGGCGGCCTTCCGTGTGCGTGGCCACGAGCCCTTCCTCTTCCAGCTTGCCGAGCCGCGGATAAATGGTCCCGGCACTGGGGGAGTAGGTGCCGCCGAAACGTTCGCTGAGCGCCTTGATGAGTTCGTAGCCGTGCTTGGGGCCGGTCTCCAGCAGGGCCAGGAGGTAGAGCCGGAGGGCGCCATGGGCGAAGACCGGAGGCATCAGAGCCCCGTTTCGGTGTCCGGGGCCGGCGGGCGGTGGAAGATCGACGTCTTGCCCGAGACGGAGTTGGTGCGGACCAGCATGAGCTGGGAGTCGGGCCCGGCGATGGTCTGCACGCCGCCGCCGGGCTGGGCGTACTTCGTGTCGCCAATGACGACGGCGCCGCTGGCGGACTTGGCAATGATGTCCACCCCGACGTCGTGCGGGACGCGGATGGTGACGTCACCCGACACCGAGTTGGCGCCAAAGTCCTGGGTAAAGCCGTGCAGGTCGAAGCTCAGGTCTCCGCTGACGGTGTTGGCGCGGATGTGGCTGAAATCGCCGGAGGCGGTGATCTCGCCGGAGACGCTCTTGGCCGTCAGGACGCCGTGGTGGTTGCGGGCGATCACTTCGCCGCTGACAGTGTTGACGGCCAGGTTTCCGGAGGTGCCGTCGGCCAGGACGGAACCGGAAACCGTGTTGAGCCGGGTGTGCCCGCTGATTCCGGAGACCATGCCGTCGCCGCTGACGGTGCCGGCCTCGACGTCGACGCCGGCTGGCAGGGCGATGCTGATGACCGCCGAGTTGTTGCTGTTGTTGCTGACGGTGTCCATCAAATTCTTGAACCAGCCCTGCGGGCCGTGCAGCTGGTGCCGGACCTCGAGGCGTCCGACCACGATGCTGATCGCCAGCGGATCGCCGGAGACCTCGGAGACCTCGATTCTGGCGACGGCCTCCTCATGGGTGACGATGTCGAACCGGCCCCGGACTATGCCGAGCTTGAGCGACCGGACGCCGTCGACGTCGATGGTCTGCGGACCGGTGACGGTCCAGTTGTTCTCCGTCATGCTGTTCTCTGACATGGTTCCTCCGGGAGGGCGATACTTCATGCGATGGTTACGATATATCGCGACTATGAAGTCACGATATATCGCCGCAACTGCACGGTCAAGATATATCGCGAATTTCCCGGAGCAGGGCGGGGCCTATTCGGGGGTTTCCATCCCCAGCCACTGGAACCAGCCCCGGTGCAGCACAAGCCACGCCATCAGCCCGTAGCCGGCCTGGCCGGGCGTGCCCCCGTTGGCGGCGAGGTCCTGCCGCCACTGTTCATGGTTGAGCAGGGGGGAGAAGGTGTCGACGTAGAGATGTTTGCGCCGCGTGGTGACATCGGCGAAGGCGGTATTGAGCTCGCCGAGCCGGCGGTTCTGGGCCGGGTCCAGTGACGGCGGCGGGCCAACGACAAAAACCTCGATCTTGCTCTGCGAGGCGGAGTCGAGGATGTTGGCGAGGTTGAGCCGGCTGCGTGCAGTGGAGAGGCCAAACTCGACATCTCGGCCGGAAAGGCCAATCACCAGACGGTTCTCGTGGTGGCTGTTGAAGCGGCGGCCGGCTTCCTCAAGCCAGCGGGCGGCCAGACCCTCAGTTCCCTCCTGCGGACAGGGGAGGGAATAGCATTCCAGCGACAGTCCGTCCTGCGGCGTGCGCGCCAGGACCCGCCCCAGCCAGCCCAGCGCCCGGGGGTCACCCAGGCCGGCCAGCAGTTCATCGCCCACGGCTGCGATCCGCAGCTTTCGATCTTCCACGACTACCTCTTCACTCCAGAGCGTCCATTGAACCGCCCCCGGACGACAACGGTGCCCGGGGACGGTGACGGTTTAAACAACTCTGCCCGGCCGGAGTTGCGTGATCCAATCTCCGGCCGGGCAGCGTTGACCTTACTTACGTGCGAATGCCTGCTTGAGCAGTGTGTCCTGCTCGGCCGAGTGGCGCTTCATCGATCCAGCCGCGGTGGCAGCCGAGGCAGGGCGGGAAACGAGGCGGACCCGGCGGTCCAGCGCGTCCGGAAGGTTCAGGCCGATGAACGGCCACGGACCCTGGTTGGCGGGCTCGTCCTGGGCCCAGACAACCTCGGCGTTCGGGTAATTGGCAAGCTCCGCGGCAATCTCGGCGGCAGGCAGCGGGTAAAGCTGCTCGACCCGGATGATCGCCGTGGTCTTGTCGCCGGTCTTCTGCCGGGTGGACAGCAGATCGTAGTACAGGCGCCCGGAGACCAGCAGGACACGTTCGACGGCGTCGGCCTGCAGCTGCTCGTGCTCGGGGATGACCGGCCGGAAGGTGCCGGTGGTGAAGTCCTCCACGGAAGACGCTGCGGCCTTGAGGCGGAGCAGCTGCTTCGGCGTGAAGATGATGAGCGGCTTCCGAGGCCGGCTGTAGGCCTGGCGGCGCAGCAGGTGGAAGTGCGACGCCGACGTCGTGGGGTTGGCCACGATCATGTTCTCTTCGGCGCACATCTGCAGGAAGCGCTCGATCCGGGCGGAGGAGTGGTCCGGCCCCTGGCCCTCGTAACCGTGCGGCAGCATCAGCACGAGCGACGAGCGCTGGCCCCACTTCTGCTCGGCCGAGGAGATGAACTCATCGATGATGGTCTGCGCGCCGTTGACGAAGTCGCCGAACTGCGCCTCCCAGAGCACCAGGGCATCCGGGCGTTCCACCGAGTAGCCGTATTCGAAGCCCATGGCCGCAAATTCCGAGAGCAGGGAGTCGTAGATCCACAGCTTGGCCTGGTCATCGGAGAGGTGTGCCAGGGGCAGCCACTCGTCGCCGTTGGCGCGGTCGTGGAAGACGGCGTGGCGCTGTACGAACGTGCCGCGGCGGGAGTCCTGGCCGGCGAGCCGGACGGGAACGCCTTCCATGATCAGCGAACCGAACGCGGCCAGTTCGCCGAAGCCCCAGTCGATGCCGCCGTCGCGGGACATGACTTCGCGCTTCTCGAGCAGCTGCTTGAGCTTCGCGTGGACCGTGAAACCCTCGGGGATGTCGACGTGTGCCTTGCCGATGCGCGCCAGCGTCTCCGCGGAGATCGCCGTCGACGCCGGGGCGCTGATGCCGGAGTCGGACTGCTGTGCCATCGGGCGTTCCAGATCCGATACCGCGGCGGAATCCGCAGTAATGATTGGAATCGGCGACGTCTGCGCGGCATGCGTTTCCGCGAAGACACGCTCCAGCCGTTCCTGGTAGTCGCGCAGCAACTGCTCGGCTTCTTCCTCGGTGATGTCACCGCGGCCGATCAGGGATTCCGTGTACAGCTTGCGGACCGAGCGCTTGGCCTCGATCAGGTTGTACATCAGGGGCTGGGTCATCGAGGGGTCGTCGCCCTCGTTGTGGCCGCGGCGGCGGTAGCAGACCATGTCAATGACAACGTCCTTGTGGAACCGCTGGCGGAACTCGTAGGCGAGCTGGCCGATGCGGACCACGGCTTCGGGGTCGTCGCCGTTCACGTGGAACACCGGCGCCTGGATCATCTTGGCGACGTCCGTGGAGTACGTGGACGACCGCGACGAGGACGGGGCGGTGGTGAAGCCGACCTGGTTGTTGACCACGATGTGGATGGTGCCGCCGGTGCGGTAACCGCGCAGCTGGGAGAGGTTGAGCGTTTCAGCGACAACACCCTGGCCGGCGAACGCGGCGTCGCCGTGCACCATGATCGGCAGCACGGGGAAGGCTTCGCCCTGGTCGAGGCGGTCCTGCTTGGCGCGGACGATGCCTTCGAGGACGGAGTCCACGGCTTCGAGGTGCGACGGGTTGGCGGCCAGGTAGACCTTGGTCTCCTTGCCGTTGTCCGAGGTGAACGTGCCCTCGGTGCCGAGGTGGTACTTCACGTCGCCGGAGCCCTGCACGGAGCGCGGGTCCTGGGTGCCTTCAAATTCGCGGAAGACCTGGGCGTAGGTCTTTCCGGCAATGTTGGTGAGCACGTTGAGCCGGCCGCGGTGGGCCATGCCGATCGCCACTTCGTCGAGTTCGTCGTCGGCAGCGTCGGAGATGATGGCGTCCAGCAGCGGGATCAGGGACTCGCCGCCCTCGAGCGAGAAACGCTTCTGGCCGACGAACTTCGTCTGCAGGAAGGTCTCGAATGCCTCGGCGGCGTTGAGCTTGGAGACGATGCGCAGCTGCTCGTCGCGGCTCGGCTTGGAGTACGGGTGCTCCAGCTGGTCCTGGAACCACTTGCGCTCTTCCGGGTCCTGGATGTGCATGTATTCGATGCCGGTGGTGCGGCAGTATGCATCGCGGAGCACGCCGAGGATGTCGCGGAATGCCAGCATGGGCTTGCCGCCGAAACCGCCGGTGGGCCATTCGCGGTCCAGGTCCCACAGCGTCAGGCCGTAGGTCAGGACGTCGAGGTCCGGGTGCTTGCGCTGGACGTACTCGAGCGGGTCGGTGTCCGCCATGAGGTGGCCGCGGACGCGGTAGGCGTGGATGAGCTGCTGGATCCGGGCGACCTTGTTGATCTCGTCGGCCGGGTCCACCTGCAGGTCGGGGCTCCAGCGCACGGGCTCGTAAGGGATCCGCAGGGATTCGAAGATCTCGTCGTAGAAGTTCTGGGCGCCCAGCAGGAGCTGGTGGACCAGCTTCAGGAACTCGCCGCTGCCGGCACCCTGAATGACGCGGTGGTCATAGGTGGAGGTCAGGGTAAGGACCTTGCTGATGGCGTTGTGCGCGATGATCTTCGCGCTGGCGCCCTGGAATTCCGCGGGGTAATCCAATGCGCCGACGCCGATGATGGCGGCCTGTCCCTTGGACAGACGCGGCACGGAGTGTACAGTTCCGATGCCGCCCGGGTTGGTCAGCGAGACCGTGGTGCCGGAGTGGTCGTCGGCCGTCAGCTTGCCTGCGCGGGCACGCTTGATCAGGTCCTCGTACGTGTGCCAGAACTCGGAGAAGTTGAGGGTCTCCGCCTTCTTGATGTTCGGGACCATCAGCAGGCGGGTGCCGTCGGGCTTGGGCATGTCGATGGCGATGCCGAAGTTGACGTGGGCCGGCTGGACTGCGACTGGCTTGCCGTCGACCTCGTCGTAGTAGACGTTCATCGAGGGGAACTGGGCCAGGGCGCGGATGACGGCGTAACCGATCAGGTGCGTGAAGGAGACCTTGCCGCCACGGGCACGGGCAAGATTGGAGTTGATCACCACTCGGTTGTCGATCAGCAGTTTCGCTGGGATCGCCCGCACGCTGGTGGCGGTCGGAACCTCCAGGCTGGTGACCATGTTCGACGCGATCGCCTTGGCCGGTCCGCGGAGGACGGAGACGACGTCTTCCTCGGGAGCCGTGGGGGCCTTGATGTTCTTGGGCAGCTGGGCCGGGATGGGCGCAGTGCCGGGGCCGGCTTCCGAGGTCTTGGAACCGTCGCGGGCAATGGTGGCCGGAGCCTTCTTCGCGGCGGGAGGAGCGGCCGAGGCCGGGGCGGGAGCTGCAGGTGCGGCCGGCTGCGCTGCCGGAGCCGCAGGAGCTACCACGGGAAGTTCGCGGGTGGCGGGGTGCGCAACTGCCGCTGCGCCCGAGGTCCCGTTGGTGGAGGCACTGTCTCCGGCGCCAAAGGATTCGAACAAGGGCCACCACTTGGCATCCACCGTGTTCTTGTCCTGCTGATAACGCTCGTACAGTTCGTCAACGAGCCACTCGTTTCCGCCAAATTCCTCTGGTAGACGGTGGCTAGGCTGCTCTGGCACTTGAATTACGCCTCTTCCATGAGTTTGATTCCCACTGGTTTCACGGTGCCGCAGCACAACGATTGAACCAGTCTCCGCGTCCAGTGAACCCAGACCCCTGCCAGTCTAGTGACGATTCTTGCCAAACCGCCAATAAGGGTGACTCAAATCATCGAGTCGGCTTCAAGCGCCGCCGCGGCGCGTCTTCCGGCCGTCCATCGGGGCTGCCGGCGCGGCCGGCCGGGCAGATGAGCGGACGCGTCCGCAGGGTTCGGGAAGCCTCGCTAGAATCGCTCAGAGAACCCGTTGAGCACCGGAATGCCAATTTTTGCTTACTTTAAGGAGCAGCAGTGCGTTTCCTGACAGAGCCCACCACCGACCTGACCTACTCGGACCTCTTCCTGGTACCGTCCCGTTCCGACGTCACCTCCCGGCTGGACGTGGACCTGTCCGCGGATGACGGGACAGGGTCCGCGATTCCGCTGGTGGCGGCCAACATGACGGCGGTGACCGGCAAGCGTATGGCCGAGACCATGGCCCGGCGCGGCGGATTGGCGGTGCTGCCGCAGGACGTACCGCTGGATGTGATCCGCGATGTTGCCTCCTGGCTCAAGACCCGCCACGCCGTCCTGGAGACCCCGGTTACGCTCTCGCCCGCCGACACCGTCATCGATGCCCTGCACCTGATGGGCAAGCGTCCGCACGGGGCTGTCGTGGTGGTGGATGACTCGGGTGCGGTGAGCGGCATCGTCAGGGCCGCCGACTGCGAGGGCCAAGACCGTTTCGCCTCGATCGCCTCGGTGATGCGCCAGCCGCTGGTACTTGACGCCGCCATGTTGGACGACACGCCCGACGGCGACGCCGGCTCCGGCCTGCGCCGCGCCTTCGACGCGATGGACGCCGCCGGGACCGACTTTGCGCCCGTGCAGCGGGACGGTGTCCTGGCCGGGGTCCTCACCCGGAAGGGCGCACTGCGCTCCACGCTGTACCGGCCCTCCCTGGACGCCGCCGGCAGGCTCAAGGTCGCTGCCGCCGTCGGTATCAACGGGGATGTCGCCGGGCGGGCCGCGGAACTCCTCGCCGCCGGGGTCAACGTACTGGTCCTGGACACCGCGCACGGCCACCAGCAGAAAATGTTCGATGCCCTGGCCGCGGTCAAGGGCCTCAACCCGGGCGTCCCCGTGGTGGCAGGCAACGTGGTCACGGCCGAGGCGACGCGCGAACTCATCCAGGCCGGGGCGGACATCGTTAAGGTCGGTGTTGGCCCCGGCGCCATGTGCACCACCCGCATGATGACGGCCGTGGGCCGGCCGCAGTTCTCCGCGGTGCTCGAATGCTCGGCCGCCGCCCGGGCGGCCGAGGGCCGGGTCTGGGCCGACGGCGGTGTCCGCTACCCGCGGGACGTCGCGCTTGCCCTGGCGGCCGGGGCAAGCCAGGTCATGATCGGATCCTGGTTCGCCGGCACGCACGAGAGCCCGGGGGACCTGCAGCAGGACGCCGGCGGGCGGCAGTACAAGGAAAGCTTCGGCATGGCGTCCGCCCGGGCCGTGCAGAACCGCAACCAGCGCGAGGGCGCCTTCGAAAAGGACCGCAAGGCCTTGTTCGAGGAAGGCATCTCAACGTCCCGGATGTTCATCGATCCGGCGAGGCCCGGCGTCGAGGATCTGCTGGATATGATCACCGCCGGGCTCCGCAGCTCCATGAGCTACGCCGGTGCGGCGGACCTTGCGGCACTCCGGGAACGCGCGGTGGCGGGAATCCAGTCCGCTGCCGGCTACGAGGAAGGCCGTCCGGTCCCGCAGAGCTGGTGAGGCGCCGCGGACGGAACCGGCCGCCGTCGGGCCCCTCCTAGAGGGTGTCATGACGGCGGCCGGCCGCCGGTGCTCCTGTAGACTGAAATTCTTATGGACAGTAAATCTAGGTGCCGGCCTGGGGGCTGTCAGCGGGGAACGGAATCCGTTCCCGCGCAGTCTTCCCGAAGAGCCGGCAAACCCCGTTCACGTGCCCATCACTCTCCGGCGCGCCACGCCGGAGCTTTCCAGGAATCAGGGTCGGCCGCGGCTGACCATCCTCCGCCGGGCGGATTACGCGGGCAACCACGCGTTGCCACGGCCCCGGAAGCGGGCCGCTAAATGGAGTGGCTCCTTCTTTTCGCGGGCCTGCTGCTCATCCTCGGAACCGGCTTCTTCGTAGCCGTTGAATTCTCGCTCGTCGCCCTTGACCAGGCGACGGTCCAGCGCGCCGTGGATGACGGCGACACTGCCGCCGCACCCCTGCTCAAATGCCTTAAATCCCTGTCCACGCAGCTCTCCAGCTGCCAGCTGGGCATCACGATCACCACCCTGCTGACCGGGTACGTTATGGAGCCGTCGGTCGGCAAACTGCTCGAAGGGCCGCTGCGCGCCCTGGGTCTCCCGGACGCCGCGATTTCCTCCGTGTCCCTGATCCTTGCGATGGCGTTCGCGACGCTCCTGTCCATGCTGATCGGCGAGCTGGTGCCGAAGAACATGGCGATTGCGCTTTCGTTCCAGGTCGGCAAGGCCCTGGCCCGCCCGCAGCTGATCTTCACCGCAATCTTCAAACCCGCCATTGTGCTGCTTAATGGCTTCTCCAACAAGGTGCTCAATATCTTTGGCCTCGAGGCCAAGGAAGAGATTTCCGGTGCCCGGACTCCGGCGGAACTGGCCTCGCTCGTGCGCCGCTCGGCGGCGATGGGAACCCTCGACGCCGGGACCGCCAACTTCGTCGCCAGGACGCTCAAGTTTTCGGGACGGACGGCAGCGGACGTCATGACGCCCCGCATCCGGGTCGAGACCATCGACGGCGACCAGCCGGTGTCCGACATTGTGGACGCCGCACGCCGCACCGGCTATTCGCGGTTCCCGGTCATCGGGGAATCCTCGGACGACATCCGCGGCGTAGTGCACATCAAGAAGGCCATCGCCGTGCCCTCCGACCGGCGCGCCAAACTGGAGGCCGGCGCGATCATGACGGACGTGCTCCGCGTTCCGGAAACCATCCACCTGGATGCCCTGCTGGCGGAACTGCGCGAAGGCAACCTGCAGCTGGCCGTGGTCCTGGACGAATACGGCGGAACCGCCGGCATCGCCACGCTCRAGGACCTGGTGGAGGAAATCGTCGGAGAAGTCGCCGATGAGCACGACAAGGTCCGGCCGGGGCTCCTCCAGAGCGCTTCGGGGGACTGGTACTTCCCGGGGCTGCTCCGCCCGGATGAACTCTCCGAACAGATCCCGGGCCTGACCGTGCCCGACGAGTCTGCCTACGAAACGGTGGGAGGCTACGTCATGAGCCAGCTGGGCCGGATTGCCGCGGTCGGTGACACCGTCGACGTCGGCGGCGGGACCCTGAGCGTCACCCGCATGGACGGGCGGCGGATCGACCGGATCTGCTTCAAGCCCGTGCGGATCCAGGGCGGGAACCACCCGGCCGGGCAGGTAGGTGCCGCATGAGCGACTGGGCAGGAATTCTCTGGCTTGTTGTGCTGCTGCTCGGCAACGCCTTCTTCGTTGGTGCCGAGTTCGCGGTCATGTCCGCGCGCCGGAGCCAGATCGAACCCCTGGCCGAGGCGGGATCCAAGCGCGCGCAAACCACCCTGCGGGCGATGGAAAACGTCTCGCTGATGCTGGCCTGCGCCCAGCTGGGCATCACCGTCTGTTCGCTGCTGATCCTGCAGGTCGCTGAACCGGCCATCCATCACCTGATGGTGGTGCCGCTGGAAGCGGCAGGCGTACCGGTGGAGATCGCGGACATCGCCGCGTTCGCCGTCGCGCTGCTGCTGGTCACGTTCCTGCACGTCACGATTGGCGAGATGGTACCGAAGAACATCTCGGTGTCCGTGGCGGACAAGGCGGCCCTGCTGCTGGCGCCGCCGCTGATGTTCATCGCCCGCGTGGTGAAGCCGGTGATCGTGGCACTCAACTGGGCCGCCAACCACATCCTGAAACTGATGCGGATCGAGCCCAAGGATGAGGTCACGTCCTCCTTCACGCTTGAGGAGGTCCAGTCGATCGTGCAGGAATCGACCCGCCACGGGCTGGTGGATGACGACGCCGGGCTGATCACCGGTGCGCTGGAGTTCTCGGAACATACCGCGTCTCGCGTGATGGTCCCGCTGGACAAGCTGGTGATGCTGAGGTCGGCCACCACGCCGGTGGAGTTTGAAAAGGCCGTGAGCCGGACCGGGTTCTCGCGCTTTCCGATGCTGGACGATGACGGGATGCTCTCCGGCTACCTCCACATCAAGGATGTGCTGTCCATCCCGGACGCGGCCTATCACCAGCCTATCGCCGAAAGCCACATCCGGTCCCTGGCGAACCTGTCCATGGACGACGAGATCGAGAAGGCCATGTCAGTGATGCAGCGGACCGGATCGCACCTGGCCCGTGTGATCGGCGCGGACGGAAAAACCCAGGGCGTGCTGTTCCTTGAGGACGTCATCGAGGAACTCGTCGGCGAGATCCGAGACGCCACGCAGGCCACGGGCTACMGGAGGCTCGGCCAGGACCAGTAGCTGCGACAGGCTCGGAGGTAGCCCTAAATAGGAATCATTCCTATTTAGGGCTACACTCAAATCTGTTGCTATTGCTCCTGATTCTCAATAACAGATCCGAGGTTTCCTGTGCGTCGTCCTGCTGCCCGTGCCATCGTTGCCGCCTTTGCCGGCCTGAGCGTGCTCCTGACGGCCTGCGGCCAGACCCCGGGGAACCCGCAGGGAAGCGCCGACGACGGAATCGTCGACGTCGTTGCCTCCACCAGTGTTTACGGCGACATTGTCAGCACCATCGGCGGCGACAAGGTGCGCGTCGAGTCCATCATCACGCGCACCAGCCAGGACCCGCACTCCTACGAGGCGACCACCCAGGACAAGCTGGCAGTGTCCAAAGCCGAGCTCCTCGTGGAGAACGGCGGGGGCTATGACGGCTTCATCCACAAGCTCGCCGACGACACGGGGCTGGACCACGGCCGCATCCTGAACGCTGTGGAGCTCTCCGGGCTGGTCCCGGAAGAGGAAGCCGGCGCCTCGCACGACGCCGACGGGCACGGGCACGGCCATGACCATGCGGGCTTCAACGAGCACGTCTGGTACAGCCTGCCGGCCATGGCACGGCTGGCGGATGCCGTCGCTGCCAAGCTCGGTGAGCTGGAGCCGTCCTCCGCGGAGACGTTCCGCAGCAACGCCGCGGCATTCAAGGACTCGCTCGGCGTGCTGGAAGCCAAGCTCGCCGCGGTGAAGGCCTCCGCGGGCCCGGGGGCGGCCGCCGTCACCGAACCGGTGCCGCTGTACCTGCTGGAGGCTGCCGGGCTGGAAAACAAGACCCCCGCCGAGTACCTGTCGGCCATCGAATCCGACGCCGATGTCCCGCCCGCCGTGCTGAAGACCGCCGTCGACCTGGTGGGCTCCGGCGGCATCAAGCTGCTGGCCTACAACCTCCAGACCGAGGGCCCGCAGACCCTCGCCCTGAAGGACGCCGCAGTGTCGGCCGGGATCCCGGTGCTCGACTTCAGCGAGACCCTCCCGGACGGCAAGGGGTACCTTCCGTGGATGTCGGACAACGTGGACGGCATTGTCCGCACGCTGTCCTGAGGACAGCCCCGGGGCCGGGCGGGGCCTAAGATTATCGGAACGGCGTGAGTAGACCGCGCGTGCAGACAGTGCAACCATCCAGGCTTGCGCAGAAATCGAGGAAAGCGAAGTTGACCCCTGTAGTGAGTCTCCGCGGTGCCTCCCTCGCGTTCGGTGAACGGACTCTCTGGGAGAACCTGGATCTGGACATCAACCCGGGTGAATTCTTCGCCGTCCTCGGCCCCAACGGCAGCGGTAAGACGACATTCCTCAAAGTGCTGCTCGGGCTGCAGGAGCTCACGTCCGGGACCGCGGTGCTGGACGGCCACCCCGTGGAGCGGGGGAGCCGGCGGATCGGCTACGTCCCGCAGCAGAAGTCCTTCGACCCCGACACTCCGCTGCGGGCCCGTGACCTTGTGGGCCTTGGCGTCGATGGCCACCGGTGGGGGATCCGCCTTGGTGCCGCCCGGGCCAACCGGAAGATCGACCGGCTGCTCGAACTCGTGGGCGCGCAGGACTATGCGAAAGTGCCGGTGGGCCAGCTCTCCGGCGGCGAGCAACAGCGGCTGCGGGTGGCGCAGGCCCTGGCCGCCGATCCGAAGGTCCTGCTGTGCGACGAGCCCCTGCTGTCCCTCGACCTTCAACATCAGCAGGCTGTCAGCGCCCTGATAAATGAACAGTGCCACGAGCAAGACAGCGCCGTGGTGTTTGTGACGCATGAGATCAACCCGATCGTGGACTACGTCGACCGCGTGCTGTACCTGGCCGGCGGACGGTTCCGTGTGGGGACGCCGGAGGAAGTCATGACCACCGAGGTCCTGTCCGATCTCTACGGCAGCCATGTCGAAGTGATCAACGCGAACGGCCGCATGGTGGTGGTCGGTGTCCCCGACGCCACGACCCACCATCACGAAGACGCGCATGCCGTGGCGGGGGAGGTGGGCTAGGTGGACCTGGACAGCCTGCTCAATTCAATCTTCAACTTCGAAAACTACGGCGAACTGCTCATTCTCGTCCAGAACTCCATCTGGGCCGGGGCGGTCCTGGGCCTGCTGGGCGGCCTCGTGGGAACCTTCGTGATGAAGCGGGATCTGGCCTTCGCCGTGCACGGAATCTCCGAGCTCTCCTTTGCCGGCGCGGCGTTCGCCCTGTTGATCGGCGTCGACGTCGTGCTGGGTTCCCTGGCGGGCTCCGTGGCCGCCGCCCTGCTGCTGGGCCTGATGGGGGTCCGCGCCAGGGACAAGAATTCGACCATCGGCGTGCTCATGCCGTTCGGCCTCGGCCTGGGCATCCTCTTCCTTTCGCTCTATGAAGGCCGTGCGGCCAACAAGTTTGGCCTGCTCACCGGGCAGATCGTCTCGGTCGGAACGGTCCAGCTGCAGGTGCTGGCGGGTGCCGCCGTCGTCGTGATGCTGGCCCTGGTCGCCATCTGGCGGCCGCTGACGTTTGCCAGTGTCGACCCCGACGTCGCCGCTGCCCGCGGAGTGCCCGTGCGGGCGCTGGCCCTCGGTTTTATGCTGCTGCTTGGCGTCAGCGTGGCGCTCTCCATCCAGATCGTCGGCGCCCTCCTGGTGCTCGCGCTGCTCATCACTCCCGCGGCTGCCGCCATGCGGGTGACCTCGTCGCCGCGGCTGGTGGTGGTCCTGAGCGTCGTGTTCGCCGTGACGGCAACGGTGGGCGGCATCCTGCTGGCCCTCGGCGGCCGGATCCCCATCAGCCCCTACGTGACCACGCTGTCGTTCCTCATCTACGTCGTCTGCCGTATCATCGGCGGCGCCCGGGCCAAGCGCGGAATCAACGGCCGGATTGTCCGCAGGACGGCGCCGGCCGCCTGAGCCGTCGCAGCCTGGCGGCTGCAAGTATGCATCACTGCAAGTATGCATTTGTGCAATCGTTGCAGTCGTGCAATTATTTATCCCATGACTGATGCTGTTTCGATGCCCCTGCGTGAGCGCAAGAAGGCTGAAACCTGGATGGCCCTCCATGAGGCGGCCGCGTCGCTTGCGCTGCAGAACGGCGTCGAGCAGACCACGGTGGAGGCCGTCGCCGCGAATGCCGGCGTCTCCCCGCGGACGTTTTTCAACTATTTTCAGGCCAAGGAAGACGCCATCCTGGGCCTGCGCGAGCCTGTCCTCGAAGCGTCGCTGCTCACGGGGATCTCCGTCACCGCGGACGATCTGGTGGGGCAGGTTGCGGGCCTCCTGATGACCGTTGCCTCGACCGCGCTCGGTGGCGCCGACCGCGCACGCCGCCGCCAGCTGATCGCCCGGGATCCGCACCTGGGCCGCCGCCACATGGACTACATGGTCAAAGCCGAGACACTTGTCTGCCAGGGCCTCGCCGGCCTGCTGGCGGAGGACCCCGGCTGGGCGGCCGGCGCCGAAGGCTTCGGCCCCGAGGAGTCCGCGCGCATGCTGGTCATGATCGCCGGCGTCCCCATCCGCTTCAAACTCACCTCCGCCGATTTCGACCCCGTCGAGGGTCTCTCCGCGGAAACCCTCCAGCCGTCGTTGGCACTGCTCCACGAACTCCTAAGGAAACTCTCATGACCACGCACGCTGTCCCCGCCACGGGACCTGCCGGGGAAAAACAGCACATGGTGCTGCTGTTTGTCGGCCTGATGCTCTCGATGCTGCTCGCGGCACTGAACCAGACGGTGCTCAGTACCGCGCTGCCCACCATCGTGGGTGAACTCCACGGCGTCAGCGACATGCTCTGGGTCATCACCGCCTTCATCCTCGCCTCCACCATCACCATGCCCATCTACGGCAAACTCGGCGACCTCATGGGACGCAAAGCCCTGCTGATCGCCGCCATTGTCCTGTTCATGATCGGGTCCGTCATCGGCGGCCTCGCCAACGACATGGGAGTGCTCATCACCGCCCGCGTCGTCCAGGGCCTCGGCGGCGGTGGCCTGATGATCCTGTCGCAGGCCGTCATTGCCGACGTCGTACCGCCCCGCGAACGCGGAAAGTACATGGGAATGATGGGCGGCGTCTTTGCCATCGCCTCCGTCGCCGGGCCGCTGCTGGGCGGCTGGTTCACTGAAGGACCCGGCTGGCGCTGGGTGTTCTGGATCAACATCCCCCTGGGCCTGCTGGCGCTGGCCGGGGCCGTCTTCTTCCTCAAGCTGCCCAAGCACAGCGGCAAGCCGCGCCTGGACCTCGGCGGCATGGTGCTGCTCGCGATCGCCACGACCTGCCTTGTGCTGTTCGCGACCTGGGGCGGCGGCAAGTACGAGTGGACCGATCCGATCATCCTGGCCCTGATCGCCGGCACCATCCTCAGCGCTGTTGCCTTCGTTCTGGTGGAGCGGCGCACGGCCGAGCCCATAATTCCGCTGCACCTGTTCAAAGACCTCAACTTCAACCTCTCGACCATTGCCGGGCTGCTGATCGGTGTGGCCATGTTTGGCGCCATCGGTTACCTGCCCACCTATCTGCAGATGGCCTTCAGCGTCAACGCCACCGAATCCGGGCTGCTGATGATCCCGATGATGGGCGCCCTGCTGGTTGCCTCGGTCGTCTCGGGCCAGCTGGTCAGCCGCACCGGCCGCTACAAGTGGATGCCGATTGCCGGCGGCGTACTGGTCGCAGTCGCCCTCGTGCTGCTCTCCACCCTGAAGCCGGGAGCGCCGCTCTGGGAAATCTGCGCCTACCTCGCTGTGATGGGCCTGGGGCTGGGCCTGAGCATGCAGATCATGGTGCTGATTGTGCAGAACTCCTTCCCGCTGCGTGAAGTCGGCACTGCAACGGCGTCGAACAACTTCTTCCGGCAGATCGGGGCCACCCTTGGCTCCGCAGTGGTGGGAAGCCTCTTTGCGAGCCGGCTGGCCGAATTGCTCGCCGAGCGGTTGCCGGCCGCAGCCACCGGGGGAGGTGCCCCGGGAGGATCGAACTCACTGACTCCCGCGGTGGTCAGCCACCTGCCGGCGCCGATCAAGGAGGCCATCATCTCCTCTTACAACGACGCGCTGACGCCGATCTTCATCTGGATGGTGCCGCTGGCTCTGGCCGCCGCCGTGCTGATGTGCTTCGTCAAGCAGAAGCCGCTGGCCACCGCCATTGAGCACGACGTGCTGTCCGAATCCATTTCGGAGGGCAACATCCTGATCACTGCCGACGACGCCGACGACGCCCTCGCTCCTGCCCGCGGAGCCAGGGCTTAGGCGGTAGTCCGGGCCGTGCACTCCGGGCACAGCCCAAAAATTTCGACGGTGTGTTCCACCGCGGTGAAGCCGTGCTCGGTGGCGGTCCGCGCGGCCCAGGCCTCTACCGCCGGCGCCTCGACTTCGACGGCCTTGCCGCAACTGCGGCACAGCAGGTGGTGGTGATGGCCGGTGACGGCGCAGCGCCGGTACACGGCCTCGCCGTCGGCGTTCCGGAGCACGTCCACCTGGCCCTCGTCAGCGAGGGACTGCAGGATCCGGTATGACGTGGCGAGGGACACCGACGTGCCGCGCTCCTGCAGGATGCGGTGCAGTTCCTGGGTGCTGACGAAGTCCGTCAGCTCGTCCAGGACGGCGCTGACCGCGAGCCGCTGCTTCGTGACGCGCTGCTCTTTGGCCGCGGCGGGAGCCGGCGCCGCTGCCCGGCTGCCGTTGGCGGTGGCGCCCTGGGACATCGTGGAACTCGCTTCGCTGGTGGTCTCGATACGGGATGGTGGCAAGGTCCAAGATTACCAGCCGGGCCCGTGGACACCGCTTTGCCGGAACCCTAGGCTGGCCGGATGATGCTGACCAAATTCACGCATGCCTGTGTCCGGCTGGAGAAGGACGGCAAGGTGCTGGTGTTCGATCCGGGGAACTTCTCGGAGGCGGACCTGGCCCTCGCCGGCGCCGATGCCGTGCTGATCACGCACGAGCATCCGGACCATATCGACGTCGACGCCGTCACTGCCGCCCTGTTGGCCGGCGATGCGCTACAGATTTACGCTCCGGCAGGCGTCGCGGCGCAACTGCGGGAGAAGGCGCCCGACGCCGGGCAGCGGATCCATACGGTCGCCACCGGCGAGGACTTCGAGACGGCTGGGTTCTCCATCCGGACGTTTGGAGGCCAGCACGCGGTGATCCATCCCCAGATTCCGGTGGTGGCCAATATCGGCTATTTCGTGGACTCGAACGTCTACCACCCGGGCGATTCCTTCATTGTGCCCGACGGCGTGGACGTGCGGACACTGCTGGTGCCGATCCACGCACCCTGGAACAAACTGGGTGAGGTGGTCGACTTCCTGATCGGTGTCCGGGCCCCGAGGGCCTTCCCGATCCACGACGCGCTGCTCAATGACAACGGGCGCGGACTGGTGGAAGGGCATGTGACGCGGTTCGGCGCCAAGTACGGCACGGAATACCGGCACCTCTCCAGCGGGGATACCGTCGAGGTCTAGGGGTGCATGGGCCTAGGCAGGCCAGGCCCCGCTGGCGAAGAAGTCGCGGATGGTCGCTTCATGCGGCTCGGGATCCAGTCCCTGGGCCTGCAGCCACTCCGGGTCGTAGTAGTTGCCGGCGTAGCGGTCGCCGCCGTCGCACATTAATGACACGACACTGCCGCGGCGGCCCTCGGCGATCATCTCGGCGATGAGCTGCCAGACGCCCCACAGGTTCGTGCCGGTGGAGGGCCCGGCATGCAGGCCGGCGTGGTGGTTCAGATGACGCATGGCCGCCACAGAAGCCGCGTCCGGGACCTGGATCATGTGGTCGATGACGGCCGGGACGAAGCTGGGCTCCAGCCGCGCCCGGCCGATCCCTTCGATCCGTGACGGCTGGCCTGCCGGCGCCGCGTGCGTTCCGCCGGCGCCCCTTCGGTTTTCCAGCCACCCGGGGTAGAACGCGGAGTTTTCCGGATCCACGACTGCGAGTTCAGTGCTGTGGCGCTGGTACCGGAGGTAGCGGCCGATGGTGGCGCTGGTGCCGCCGGTGCCTGCACCCACGACGATCCAGCGGGGGATCGGGTGCTCCTCCAGGGCAAGCTGGCCGAAGATGGACTCGGCGATGTTGTTGTTGCCGCGCCAGTCCGTGGCCCGTTCGGCGTAGGTGAACTGGTCCATGTAGTGGCCGTTGGTGCGCCGGGCGAGGTCCCCGGCAGCCTCATAGACCTCCGAGGCGTGGTCCACTAGCAGGCACGAGCCGCCAAACTGCTCGATCAGGGCGATCTTCTCCCGGCTGGTGGTCCGGGCCATCACAGCGATGAACGGCAGCCCCAGCAGCCGGGCAAAGTAGGCTTCCGACACGGCCGTGCTGCCGCTGGAGGCCTCCACAATGGTGGTGCCTTCCGAGATCCAGCCGTTGACCAGCCCGAAGAGGAACAGCGAGCGGGCCAGGCGGTGCTTCAGGCTGCCGGTGCGGTGAGTTGACTCGTCCTTGAGGTACAGCTGGACACCCCAGTGCTCGGGAAGCGGGACGGAATACAAGTGAGTGTCTGCGGACCGGTTGTTCTCGGCGTTGATTCTGCGGATCGCTTCGTCGGCCCATGCCCTGTCCTGCTGCTGCACTCTCATCACCGCACCAGCCTACCCGCGGGGGCAGGTCCCGGATGGATAGAGTTGGCGGATGCAGACCCTTATGGACGTGGCCACCTTGAAGGACCGGCTGGACGGCGCCGGCACCGCCGGGCAGCGAACAGTGTTGCTCGATGTGCGCTGGACACTCGGCGACCCGCACGGCCGGGAACACTATCTGGCGGAACACCTCCCCGGTGCACTTTTTGTGGACCTCGCCGCCGAACTTGCCGGACCCGCGGACCCCAGCCGCGGCCGCCACCCGCTCCCAACCCTGGAGCAGTTCCAGGCGTCTGCGCGCTCCTGGGGCATCCGCAGCGGCGACGTCGTGGTGGCCTATGACGACAGCGGGAACATGGCCGCCGCGAGGCTCTGGTGGATGCTGCGGAACGCCGGTCTCGCCGACGTTTACCTGCTCGACGGCGGCCTGGCCGCCTGGCGTGGGGCGGGCTACGCCGTCGAAAGCGGCGAACGGCAGGCGGAGACGGGCGACGTCGAGTTGATGGACGGCGCACTGCCCGTGATCGACGCCGGGCAGGCGGCCTCGTGGGGCCGGCAGGGACTGCTGCTGGACGCCCGGGCGGGGGAGCGGTACCGCGGCGAGTTCGAGCCCGTTGACCCGAGGGCGGGCCATATCCCGGGAGCCGTAAGCGCCCCCACCACCGCAAACCTGGGTGCCGACGGCAGGTTCCTGTCCCCGGCGGCGTTGCGGGAGCGGTTCACCGATCTCGGCGTCCGGGCCGATGTCCCCACAGCCGTCTACTGCGGCTCAGGCGTCACGGCGGCCCACGAAGTTGCGGCCCTGGAAATCGCCGGATTCCCTGCGGCACTCTATCCGGGGTCGTTCTCCGAGTGGTCGAATAACCCTTCAAACGACGTCGTCACCGGTGCTTCCCCCGACGGCGTCGCGCCATAGGGCAGCCCGGCCCAGGCCGCAACGGCCAGGCGGCTAACCGAGCGGCAGCCCTGCCCGGCTGGGGCGGCCCGGAAACGAGTCCGAGCTAGGCCGCAGCCTGCACTGCCTGGCTGGCGCCCACCGTTACTTTCGCCCGGCGCCTGACTTTTGCCCGGTGCCTGAGCTGTCTGCTCTGGAGCGGTCTTGGCGGTTCCGCGGTTTCTCGGTCCTTCCCGGACCGCGGTGGTGGCCGCCGGGTGACGACCGTCCCCGGCAGTGGCGGAGCGGTGGAGAAATAGGTGTGGCCCGTGGGGGTGGTGAGTTCCAAGGTGTGTCTAGGCCCCGGTCTGGGGTGGGCGCGCCAGCCGGGGGTTTCTTTGGTGTGGTTGCAGGCTTCGCAGAGCCCGGCGCCGTTGGCGCTGGTTGTTGGTCCGACTCGGTGCCAGGGAATGATGTGGTCCAGGTGCCGGATCGGGGCGTCGCAGTACGGCGTCCTGCAGGTCTCGTCCCGGGCATGGACAAAACGGCGCAGCCCCGGCGGGAAGAGCCGCGCGCGGGAGTCCATTGCGGTGAGCTCCCCCGTGCAGGGGGCTGTGTAGAGCCGCCGCAGCCAGACGCTAAGGTCACAGTCGTCGTCGGCGGTGTCCGTGGCCTTGTCCGTTCCCTCTGCTCGTGCTCGGCCGGCGTCTGTTCCTGCCACGCCGCCGCCTGCTCCGGTTCCGAGCTCTGTTTCCTGGCTTGCGCCGCGCGCTTTTCCTCCACGAGTTAGCAGTTCCCGTGCCCAGCCGGCGGGGACGATCCCGTAGCCCGGGAGGCGGGCGGGTTCGCTGTCGCCCTGGAACAGGGTGCGGTCGGTCATGACGAGCTGGATCTCGATCCCGGTGATCCCGCCGGGGGTGCCGGTGGTGCGCTCGACAAGGGAGTCCGCCATGAGCTGGCCTCGGGTCCGGGGGTCTCCGGCGGAACGCAGGGAGTCGGCGCGCCTTGTGAGGGCGGCGTGCATCGCGACGCCGGCGGCGACGGGGAGCAGGGCGGTGAGGTAGCACATGGTGTCAGGGGCCGGGCGGAGGCTGACGTGCCGTTCGGTGGCGGCGTGGCTGGCGCGCTGGGTGACCGTGCGTGGGTCCCGCCGGTAGGCTGCCGCCCGGGCGGCGGCGATGATGGCCCGGTCCCCGGCGCCGTCGAAGGTCCCGGCGTCGGCGGCCAGCTCCTCGTCCACTGCAGCACGGTCGGCGGCGGACAGGCAGGCAGTCTCGCGCACGAGAAGCGTCGCGCGCCATTCGTTGAGCTTTCCTTTATCCAGCGCGGCCAGGGTGTGAGGCATCTCCGTAACAAGCGCCTTGGCCAACCCCAGGAGCCTGCTGCCCTTGGCCGGGGATTCCCGCCGGGCCAGTGCGACCTGGGCAGCAACGCCGGCGCCGAGCTGCTCGGCGGGCATCCCGGCGTCGGACTGTTCACGACTCTGGAGCAGATCGAAGGCGACGGCAAGCCTGGCCTGACGGGCGGCCAGGGCGCACTTCAAGTTCTCCAATTCGCGTGTTTCGGTGACCAGTGCCGCGGCGCTGGCCGGGGACGGGATCCCTGCCAGGATCCGCGCCAGGTCCGCGACCGTCACTGTCGCCGAAACCACGTCGGGCTCTTGCTTGCCGTCCATGGTTCAAGTGGCCCTTCGGGCTATGACATTTATGGCCCGGCGGAGCCGTTCCACCGCTTCGGAATGGTCCGGGAATCCGCCGGGCCAAGACGCAACTCCCGCCGAAGCTGAATCCAGCTCACCCTTGCCGTCCATGGAACCCAGTCAATCAGGCACCTGTGACAATAATGCCCGTGGTGCCGTTTCCGCCGTTGGGGTCAATCGCGCGTTTGTTCAGCACTGTCGTTACACTTTCGATGTTGCCGGACATTAATGGGGTATGAGCTTGCAAGCAGTCCGGACGGTTCCCGGGAATTTGGAACGCGAGAAGCGTTTCCTGGCCGCGCACGCGGCCAGCCATGACCGCATTTACCGCTATTTTCGACGACGAACGGACGGCGCCAGCACCGCGGAGGATCTCTGTTCTGAGGTTTTCAGGATCGCGTGGGAAAAGCTGGCCACTGACGGCGACCTGTCCGTCATGGTCCTGTTTGGCGTGGCCAAGAATGTCCTTCGAAACCACGAGCGTTCCGCCGTCCGGTCCGCGAATCTCATCGGCGCTCTCCGGTCCGCGCGGGGCGACGAAGCCCCCAACCATGATTCGCCCGTCCGGGAAGCATTGGAGCGACTCAGTCCGGACGAACGTGAGGTCCTGCTCCTGACCTACTGGGACGGCTTCACTTCCAAGGAGATTTCCGACCTGCTCAACACGAGTGCAACGGCGGTCAGGATGCGCCTTCACCGGGCACGCAAGGCATTGAGCCACCTTATTCGCGCACAGCCACAGGCAGAGGGTGCAGACCTATGAACACGAATACAACCACTGACCAGATTCGTCGCCGGCTGGCAGCCGTTGATCCGGCGGCAGAAATCACCGACGACGAACTGACCCGGAGCCGCGATCGATCCCTGGCGGCCATGCAGTCCCTCGCAGAGGCGGCTCAGGACAACGGCCGTGCGACCGTTTCAAACAAACTGGCCCCACACCTTGCGCCCACAGAACTTTCCGCCCGGCGTCCGCGCCGCACACGCATGTGGCTGACGTCGGCCGCCGCCGCTGCTGTGGTCGCAGCACTGATAGCGGGAGATGTCATCGGCCTTGCCGGCTGGCGCGGCGGAGCCACCGCCCAGGCTGCGGAAGTGCTCAACAACGCTGCGGAGACGACCATCAAAACGACTGACCCGGTGGTGAACCCGGGCCAGTATCTGAGGATCAAAAGCACCAATGTCTGGGCTTCATACTCCACGGAGCAAGACGGATCCCAGTACCGGTGGCTGGATACGGAAAAATCGGACATGTACATTCCCGCTGACCGCTCCGCTGAATGGGTGTGGCACCGATCGGGACGCGTACCCACGACCTTCTTCGACGCCACGTCCAAGGACTACGTTCTCAAGCAGAACATACGGCCCTACCCGGAGGTGTTGCGTGCGCGCAACGGAGCCTTCTACGGAAGCTCGGGCTGGTGGGACGCCACGGATCTGTCCAAGCTGCCCCGCGACCCCTACCGGCTGCTGAACAGCATTTACAAACAAACCGTGGGGAAGGGCCAGTCCGTCGACGGGGAAGCGCTCGTGTTCATCGCGGACCTCCTGAGGACCGGCGTCGTCCCTGCCGACCTGCGGGCCGCGCTCTACAAGGCCGCGGCCATGATCCCCGGGGTGACAGTCACCGAAGGCCAGGCCAACCTGGATGGCCGCACCGGTGTGGCCATTGGTCGCCTCGAGGAGGGCCCGGCCAGAACACGTCAGGAGCTCATCATCGACCCCGGGACCGGGCTGCTGATCGGAGAGCGATCTGTGCTTACCCAGGCCCAGGAGGGCATTCCGGCGGGAACAGCAACGACCTGGACTGCCATCGAAACGTCCGTCAGCAACACGGCACGGTAGAAGTTGTCCGAGCCGAGCTTCGGGCCCCGCGCGGCCACGGTGCACAAGGTGGCCCCAATTGGCCCGGAAACAACTCCCGGGGGTAGCGTCGGGGCATGACTCCCGGACGCCCCGTACCGCCGCCCCTTGCCAAACCGCTTCCTGAGCTCACCGTGGACACGCCGGATACCGCCGGCGGACCCCGCCGTGCCGCCGCCTACGGCGCGACAGCCGGCGACAGCGGCCTGGTTCCCCTGACAGTTGCGCGCCGCGAGCCGAAAGAGGACGACGTCGAGATCGAGATCGAATTCTGCGGGCTCTGCCACTCGGACGTCCACGCCACGCGCGGCGAATGGGGCAACCAGAACTACCCGCTGGTCCCGGGCCACGAGATCGTCGGCCGCGTCAGCCGGGTCGGTTCCGCCGTCGACGATTTCACCCCCGGCGAGCGGGCGGGCGTCGGCTGCCTGGTGGATTCCTGCCGGGAATGTGACAGCTGCCTCGACGGCCTGGAGCAGTACTGCGAAAACGGCATGACCGGGACCTATGGCTCGAAGGACCGCCGCAACGGCGACGCCATCACCCAGGGCGGCTACGCCACCTCGATCGTCGTGGACCGCCGCTATGTCCTGCACGTCCCGGACGGCCTCGACCCCGCCGCGGCCGCACCGTTGCTGTGCGCCGGCATCACCACGTACTCTCCCTTGCGCCATTTCGACGTCGAGGAGGGGGACGTCGTCGGCGTTGTCGGCCTGGGCGGGCTGGGGCACATGGCCGTGAAGCTGGCCAAGGCCATGGGCGCCGAGGTGAAGGTCTTCACCACGTCAGAGTCCAAGGTAGCCGCGGCCCGGGAGCTCGGCGCGGACGAGGTCATCCTGTCCGGCGACGCGGCCCAGATGGACGCCGCCAACCGCAGCATCGACGTCATCATCGACACTGTCGCGGCACCGCACGACCTCAACCCGTACTTCCGGACCCTGCGCGTCGACGGTGCCCTGTTCCAGCTCGGGCTCCCCTCGGAGGACATGCCGCCGGTAAACCCGGGCGCGCTGATCCGGCGCCGGATCGCCTACGCCGGGTCCCTGATCGGCGGCATTGCCGAGACCCAGGAGATGCTGGACTTCTGCGCCGAGCACGGCGTCACCTCCGACGTCGAGGTGGTCAAGGCCGGGCAGCTCAACGAGGCCTACGACCGCATGGTGGCCGGAGATGTGAAGTACCGTTTTGTCCTGGACACCAGTACCCTCGGAACACCCTCGGAAAGGGCAGACGTATGAGCACTCTCTTCACCCGGATCATCGACGGCGAGATCCCCGGCCGCTTCGTCTGGCGCGAGGACGACGTCGTGGCGTTCCTGACGGTGGGCCCGCTCGCCGACGGCCACACCCTGGTGGTGCCCACCGAGGAAGTGGACCGCTGGACGGATGCTTCCCCTGAGGTGCTGGCACGCGTGATGTACGTGGCCCAGAAGATCGGCGCCGTGCAGATCGACGTGTTCGGGGCGGCGCGGGCCGGACTCATTGTGGCCGGCTACGAAATCAACCACCTGCACGTCCACGTGTGGCCGTCCAACACGATGGCGGACTTCGACTTCGGCTCGGCGAACCAGAACCCGGACCCGGCGCGGCTGGACGCCAACGCGGAGAAGCTGCGCCAAGGGCTCCGGAAAGCCGGGCACGCCGCCCACGTCCCGGACGCCTAGAAGACCGCTACGCCGGCGCCAGCGCCTTGTTCAGCACCGCGCGGATCCGCTTCTCGGACACCGAATAGGCGGTGCCGAGCTCGACGGCGAAGAGGCTCACCCGGAGCTCCTCGATCATCCAGCGGACCTGGGTTAACTCAGCGCCGGCCCGCCGGCCCGGGAGCAGGGCCGACACAGCGTCGTCGTAGTCGTCCTCGATGGCCTGGACCGCGGCCATGTGCTGGGCGTCCCGCTGGACGTTGGTCGGGAGTTTCTCGAGGCGCTTCTCGATCGCTGCGAGGTAGCGCGGCAGCTGGCTGAGCTGGCTGTAGCCGGTGCGTGCCACAAAACCGGGGAACACCAGTTGCTCCAGCTGGCTCTTGATGTCGTTGAGGGCGCTGATCAGGGCCAGGCTGGTGGTTCCCTTGAGCGCCTTCTCGATCCGGCGGGTGCTGGCCAGGATGCGCTCCACGACGGCGGTGACGGTGAAGACCGTGTCGATTAGTTCCGCGCGGACCTTCTCGTACAGCGCGCTGAAGGACGCCTCGTCCCACGGCAGCTCTGCGGGGGTGAGCTTGTCGATTGCGGCGAGGGCGCAGTCCGCAATCAATGCCGTGACAGAGCCGTGCGGGTTCTGGCTGAACGTCAGCTTCTCGGTATTGTTCAGGTGCTCCAAGACGTAGCGGTCCGGCGGCGGCACCCTGAGGGCGAGCAGGCGGATGACTCCGCCGCGCATGGCCGGTTCCTGTTCCGAGCTGGTCTGGAAGAGCCGCAGGGCCACGGAGGATACCTCATCCACCAGCGCAGGGTAGCCGGTGACAGTATGTCCCTTCACCGTGCCCTGGACCTGGCGCTGCAGTGTCCCGAAGGTCCACGAGGTCAACCCCGCCTGTTCGGCGAAACCGGTCGAGGCGGCCGACGCCGCGGAGGCTGCGGTTCCTGCTGCCGTGCCGGGCGCCTGAACCGCGGCCTTGCCGTTGGCCTGGGCTTTCGACCTGCCGTTTGAGGCGGGCGCCGTCGTCGCGGGCGTGGCGCCCAGCGATTCGGCGATGGCCCGGCGCGTGGCCGGCGCCAGCCGGTCCTGCAGCGCAGTGAGGTCCTTGCCCTCGTCGAGGACCTTCCCTTGGGAGTCCACGACGCGGAAGCTGACCCGCAGGTGCGGCGGAACAGCGTCCCAGTTCCAGGAATTCGGCGGGATGACCTGGCCGCGGATCCGGCGCAGGACGAGCTCGAGGGAGGCCTCCAGCTCGTCGGCGGCCGGATCGAAGTCGGCTTCGAGGGCCGCGACGGCCTGCCGGGCTACGTCCGGCGCCGGCACAAAGTTCTTGCGGACCTGCTTGGGCAGCGACTTGATCAGGGCAGTGACCAGTTCCACCCGCTGGCCCGGAATCAGCCAGCGGAAGGCGGCGTCGTCGAGCTGGTTCAGGAACAGCACGGGCACCTCGGCGGTGACGCCGTCGGACGGGTTGGGCGGCGAGCCGGGGGCCACGGGGTGGAACTCGTAGCTCAGCGGCAGCTCGAAGCCCTTGTGCAGCAGGGATTTCGGGTAGGCAGAGTCATCGAGGGCATCGGCGTCTTCGCTGATCAGCAACGCCTGGTCGAAATCGAGCAGTGCGGGGTCCTGCTGCCGGGCGTCTTTCCACCACTTGTCGAAGTGCCGCTCTGACACGACGTCCCTGCCGACCCGGGCGTCATAGAACTCGAAGAGCGTCTCGTCGTCCACCAGGATGTCCCGGCGCCGCATCCGTGCCTCCAGCTCCTCGACCTCGTGGAGCAGGGCCCGGTTGCGGTGGAAGAACTTGTGGTGGGTCTGCCAGTCGCCCTCGACCAGGGCGTGCCGGATGAACAGCTCCCGGCAGAGTTCCGAGTCCACCTTGCCGTAGTTGATCCGGCGGCTCGGAATGATGGGCACCCCGTACAGCGTGACCTTCTCATGGGCCATCACTGAGCCCATCTTCTTCGACCAGTGCGGTTCGCTGTAGCTGCGCTTGACCAGGTCCGGGGCCACCTGCTCCACCCAGAGCGGATCGAACTTCGCGGCCACCCGTGCCCACAGCCGGCTCGTCTCCACGAGTTCGGCGGCCATCACGAAGGTGGGGGACTTCTTGAACAGGGCCGATCCCGGGAAGATCGCGAAGCGGCTGCCGCGGGCGCCGGCGTACTCGCGCTTGCGCTCGTCGAGGATGCCCACGTGGCTGAGCAGGCCGGAGAGCAGGCTGATGTGGATGCCTTCATGGTTGCCCACCGGATCGGCCGGGCGCTTGTTGTCCAGGCTGATCCCGAGCGGGCGGGCCAGCTGGCGCAGCTGCGCGAACAGGTCCTGCCACTCGCGGACGCGCAGGTAGTTGATGAACTCGGCGCGGCAGAGCCGGCGGAACGCCGTGGAGGAGAGCTCCTGCTGCTTCTCCTGGAGGTAGTTCCAGAGGTTCAGGAAGCCGGTGAAGTCCGAGTTCTCGTCCCGGAAGCGTGCGTGTTTCTCCGCGGCGAGCTGCTGCTTGTCGGTCGGGCGTTCGCGCGGGTCCTGGATGGTCAGCGCCGCCGCCAGGATCATGACCTCGCGGACGCAGCCGCGCTTGCCGGACTCGACGATCATCCGGCCGAGCCTCGGGTCGACGGGCAGCTGGGCAAGCTGCTGCCCGACGGCGGTCAGCCCGCCGCCGTTTCTGCCTCCGTTCCGGCCGGCAGCCGGGCGTCGGCCGGAGCGGCTGTCGCCGTCGCCCGTCTCGTCCTGCGGGCGCGCCGCGCTGAGGGCGCCGAGTTCGCGGAGCAGGGTGACGCCGTCGTTGATGGCGCGGGAGTCCGGGGGCTCCACAAACGGGAAGTTCTCCACGTCCTTCGGCCCGCGCGCCACGCCCATGGCGGTCATCTGCAGGATGACCGCGGCAAGGTTGGTGCGCAGTATCTCCGGATCAGTGAACAGCGGCCGGGACTCGAAGTCCCCTTCCGCGTAGAGCCGGATCGCGATGCCGTCGGAGACACGGCCGCAGCGGCCGGAACGCTGGTTGGCCGACGCCTGCGAGACGCGCTCGATCGGCAGGCGCTGGACCTTGGTGCGGTGCGAGTAGCGGGAGATGCGCGCGGTGCCGGTGTCGATGACGTACTTGATGCCGGGAACCGTCAGGGATGTCTCGGCGACGTTGGTGGCGAGCACGATCCGGCGTTTGCTGCCCGGGTGGAAGACCTTGTGCTGTTCCTGCAGGCTCAGCCGGGCGAAAAGGGGGAGCACCTCGGTGCCGGCCAGTTTCCGGTTGGACTGGATCCTGCCGTTGAGGGCCTCGGCGGCGTCGCGGATTTCGCGCTCGCCGGAGAAGAAGATCAGGATGTCGCCGGGAGCCTCCAGCGCGAGTTCGTCGACGGCGTCGCACACTGCGTCCAGCGGGTCGCGGTCCTCTTCGAGTTCGTCGTCGGAGGCGGCAACTGCATCCTCGCCGGTACCGCCGGCGCCGCCGGCCGGCTGGGACAGCGGCCGGTAGCGGATCTCGACGGGATAGGTGCGGCCGGAGACCTCGATGATCGGCGAGGGCTCTTCTTCGCTGCCGAAGTGCTTGGCGAAGCGCTGCGGATCGATGGTGGCCGAGGTGATGATGATCTTCAGGTCGGGCCGCTGCGGCAGGATCCGCTTGAGGTACCCGAGGATGAAGTCGATGTTGAGGCTGCGCTCATGCGCCTCGTCAATGATGATGGCGTTGTACTTGCGCAGCAGCTTGTCGCGCTGGATTTCGGCCAGCAGGATGCCGTCGGTCATGAGCTTGACCTTGGTGTTGCGGCTGACCTCCCCGGTAAACCGGACCTGGAAGCCCACTTCCTGGCCGATCTCGACGCCGAGTTCCTCCGCGATGCGCTCGGCGACCGTGCGGGCAGCCAGACGGCGAGGCTGCGTGTGGCCGATCAGCCCGTTCTCGCCGAGGCCAAGCTCCAGGCACATCTTGGGAATCTGGGTCGTCTTACCGGAACCGGTCTCGCCGGCGATGATGGTCACCTGATTGGCCGCGATGGCGGCCATCAGGTCCTCGCGGCGCTCGGAGACCGGCAGCTCGGCGGGGTAGGAGATATGCAATGTCATGGCTGCACACAGTCTACTGGGAAGTGTCCCCGCGGGTTGCGGCTCCGTTGCGGGTTCCGGGACAGGTTCCAGGACAGAAAGGTGCCCGGTCCCTCTCGGGGCCGGGCCGGTTGTGGCTTTACTTCGATTGGGGGCGGTGCGATCCGGGTTCTGGACCGGATTAGAAGATCCGGAAGGTGTAGTTGCTGCTGGGAAGGTCGAGGGCGGACCAGTAGTCTTCCGAGCGGACCGGCGGGTTGTGGCCCAGCCCGTCCTTCCGAAGAGCGGCGATCGTGGCGGCGACGCCGATGACGATGAGGACGATGACTGCGATTCCGATGAATTCCATACCTCCATGGTTCTCCGGTGGCACAGACAACAGAAGTGGCAGAAATGCCCAAAAAGCTATAATTTCTGCCACTGTTCTGGCAGAATGGAGGCATGATCAAATCAGTGGCAATGATCGTGGTCCCCAACTTCTCGATCTTCGAGTTCGCGACCGCGTTCGAAGTGTTCGGCATCGACCGCTCGGCGCGCGGGAGCAGCGTCCCCGCGTTTGATTTCCGCGTCTGCACGCCCGTGCCGGGCGATGTTCCGATGAAGTCCGGGCCGTCCATGCATGTGGGGCTCGGGCTGGAGGCAGCCGCGGACGCGGACCTGGTCATCATGACCCCCTTCGGCCACGACCGGGACGTCCCCGAATCCGTCCTGGATGCCCTGCGCGCAGCCCATGCGCGCGGCGCGTGGGTCATGTCCATCTGTTCCGGGGCGTTCGCGCTCGCCCGGGCCGGCCTGCTGGACGGCCGCCGCTGCACCACGCACTGGCACTACTCCCAGGAGCTCGCCAGCCGGTACCCCGCTGCCCTCGTGGACGAGAACGTCCTGTACGTCGAGGACAGCCGGATCATCACCAGCGCCGGCACAGCCGCCGGCATCGACGCCTGCCTGCATCTGGTCCGGGTGGAATTCGGCGCGAATGTGGCGGCGGCCATTGCCCGTGACATGGTGGTTCCGCCGCACCGCGACGGCGGCCAGGCCCAGTTCATCGACCGGCCGATCCCGCGCTGCGGTTCCGAGCCCATGGAGGAACTCCTGCAGTGGATGGTGCGGCATCTGGAGGAGGACCATTCGGTCAACGAACTCGCCGCGCGGGTCCACATGTCGCCGCGGACGTTCGCCAGGCGCTTCCGTTCTGAAACGGGAGCGACTCCGGCCGCCTGGCTTAATTCACAGCGTGTGCTGCGGGCCCAGGAACTGCTCGAGACCACGGACCTCAATATCGACGAAATCGCCCGCGAATCCGGCTTTGGCCACTCCGTGCTGCTGCGGCACCACTTCGCCAAGGTGCTGGACACAAGCCCGCAGTCCTACCGCCGCACCTTCCGCGGACATCTGGCCGCCGCTGTCTAGGGAGCCAGACCGTCCGACGGCGGCGGCTCAGCCGCCGCCTTGGTCGTCTCCACGAGGTCCCGCCATGGTCCGGTGACGGCCTGCTCGGGCAGGGTGGCACGGCGCTGTCCGGCCCGGATGCTGTACAGGAACCGGTCCGGCTGGCCATCGGCCGCACCCCGGCCCGACGCGGCGACGGCGTCCCACGGGCAGGCCTCAATCAGCGGCTGCCAGAGGTCTGTATCCTCCGGTGGCGTGGGCTGCACGGTCCACGTCCGCTTCATGCCGGCAATGCCGCCGCTGCGCTGGACAGTGATCTTCATGAGACGGTGATCTTCATGAGTCGCGGATCTTCATGGGGCTCGGATCGTCATGAGCCTGGTTACCGCCGGGCTCCCGGGAACTTTACCTTCACAGTTTCCCACGCGGAGCGCACGGCGTCATGCTCTGGGGAATCCGCCCCAAAAAGCTCCTTGGCGGACGCTGCAGTGGCCTTGGCGAACGCGCCGAACGTTGCGTTCGGGGCCAGCGAGCCGCCGGTCAGCGTGTCGTACCAGATCCGGCCCGGCGCGTCCCATGCGTTGCCGCCGAGGCTGGTGGCCACCAGGCAAAAAGCCCGGTTGGGGATGCCGGAATTGATGTGGACGCCGCCGTTGTCAGCGCTCGTGTGGACATAGCCGTCCATCGAGTCCGGCTGCGGATCCTTGCCGAGCACGTCGTCGTCGTACGCAGATCCCGGGGCCTTCATGGAACGCAGCGCCTTCCCCTGGACCTGGTCCGTGAACAGGCCCTCGCCGATCAGCCAGCTGGCCTCCGCCGTCGACTGCCGCCGGACGTGCTGCTCAACGAGCGCCCCAAACACGTCCGACATCGATTCGTTCAGCGCGCCGGCCTGGTTGCGGTAGACCAGCCCTGCCGAGTACTGGGTGACGCCGTGGGCGAGCTCGTGGCCGATCACGCTCAAGGACTTCGTGAACCGCTGGAACACCTGGCCGTCGCCGTCGCCGAAGACCATTTGCCGGCCGTCCCAGAACGCGTTGTCATACAGGCGCCCGTAGTGCACTGTGGCCTCGAGGTGCAGGCCGTTGCCGTCGATCGAATTCCGGCCGAAGGCCTCGGCATAGAGGCGGTGGGTGTACCCCAGCCCGTCGTAGGCCTCGTCGGCGGCAGGATCACCGGTGGGAGGTTCCCCTTCCTTCCGGACCACGCTGCCGGGAAGCTGCTCGGCGGACTTGGCGTCGTAGATCGTCCGTTCCGGCGGGGACGGCTGGGGTTCCCGCATGCCGGGGTGGCTGCCGGGCCCTGGAACAGCCCGCGATGCCTGGACGCTGGGGAGGTGCTGCAGGGCTTCCTTCGCCGCACGCGCGGTTGCCGAGAACTCCGGATCGCGCTGGGCTGCCAGGCGGCGGAGCAGGTACGGAGGGATGATGGAGCAGTTCATGTGAGACCCCTTTGTGCTTCGGCGGGATCCCGTGATCGTGCGGCAGCCGGCACCCAGTCCAGCCACCCGGCCGCCGGAACCCCGCTGCCGATGCAGACAGCCTACGAGTGACCACCGACAATTGGCAGGGGCCGCGCCCGCTTTCCGGCCAGAGCGCTCAAACGTATAGCGCGGCCAACTAAGGGACGGTCCACGACCAGGTCCGCGGCGGCCGGCGTCAGCCGGGCCGGGACCACTCACTGATCCCACCCCGGCCCTATCGCCGGTGGAGGGGCGTCCTCGGACGGCAATCCCCGTCACACCATAAACAACGACCAGGGCGGAACGCCACGGCGTGCAAATCGTCGCACAGCCCGGATGGTGTCAAGGTAGTCCTCGGTACGGACAACGTCCGGGGACCCGTCAGGATGAGCGAAATAGAGGTCAGGAATTCGACCCGGTCCATTGTCAGTTGAGTGGATGATGCTGCGGCAGGCTTCCAGCAGTCGCTTTCGATTCATCCCTTTCTGAAATTCATCGGCCCGTTGACGGAACCATGCTGCGGACGTATCTTTTCCAAGCTCATCCAGGTAAACAGACAGCTTTGACAGCAGCAGCACACCCTCATTTACTCGCATGTCCAACCCATTTCCCCCAGAAGTTCTATTTTTCCGAAGCAAGCTTCTCACGGGGCTTGTTCACGCGGTTAGGGCGTGATTGCGTCGCCATCGGGGTTTTCTTTGGTCCCTGACGCTGGAACCACCCTTGGGTGGATGACCGTGCCACCATCGCATTGGACCGGCTCATTGGCGCGGAGGGACTCAACGATAATTTGGCGGCATACATGCACTGAGCCGTCTTTGGTGACGTTCAGGGTATAGCGACCGGGGAGACTCCCGTCGTTCCCGTGCCATGACCCGTCGTAAATGCTCACATCATCCACGGAGTAGCCCGACATGAGGGACAGCACTTCGGCATCCCGCTCTCCACGATCATCCACCCTGCTGCTCAAGCCAATACCGAGCACAGAAGAGACCAGAAGAACCCCCACGATTACGGCGATCTTGCCCCGCACGGACTTCGCGACAGGAAACTTGCTGACACCCTCGTCAAGTTCAGCCTCATTGTCTTGCAGATCGCGCACGTCAGTCCCTTCCCGCCTCATCCGCTACGCCAATTCAGCGGGCTTCGCGGCCGGCTGTTGGGTCCTGGGTGCTCCTTCGCAGACACCGGAAACCCCGACCCTGTTCCTCTACGACGCAGGGCGTGTGGCCAGAATGGCCTTGGATGCGAAGACAACACCGGCAAGAAGGAGAACGACGGCGGACCCGATCAGGTACCAAACGCCGTCGGAAGTCAGTGCGGTGTAGACGCCGATGAGAGAGAAAATAACTGCCCCCAGCGACCAAATGAGCGTTGCCCTTCTGGTGATATTCATGCGCCCAGCCTAGGCCAAGGAGCAGAACGGGCGTCCGCTGGCGCGGCCGGCCGGGACCCGTGCGGCCCGGCGCAGGGCTCCGGACCGCCATGGTGGGGACACCCGAACGGCTCCGCCAACATCCATTGTTAGCATCATTGAGATTCCTTCGTCCTGCACTGCGTACTATTCGCCGGTTCCCGCCCGGACGTAAAATCATCCATGGAAAAGTTACGGTATTCGGTGACCGTCAACGCCCCCGTGCAGGCCGTGTGGACCACCATGCTGGACGATGCCACGTACCGGGAGCGGACCAGTGTGTTCAACAGTGAGTCCTCCTACGAGGGGAACTGGGACCAGGGCAGCGAAATCCGGTTCCTCGGGCCCGACGGCGACGGCTCGGTGGCGGGGATGATCGCTACGGTCGAGGAGAACAGGCCGAACGAACTGATCTCCCTGCGCTACATCGGGCAGGTCGTCAACGGCGAGGACGACACCACCAGCGAGGCAGCGAAGGCGTTTATGGGCGCCCATGAAAAATACGCCTTCAGCGAGTCAGGGGGCGCCACAACGGTGGACGTGGAGCTCGACAGCGAAGAGGAATTCGTCGCCATGTTCGACGACGCGTGGCCGCTGGCGCTGGCGGAGCTCAAGGCCATCGTGGAATCCCGGACCTGAGCCGGCCGGCCTCTCCTGCCCGGCCTCAGGACCGGGGATCGAGGACGAATTGCTGCACCATGGTCCATAGATTCGTCGTGGTCCAGTAGATCAGGACGCCGATCGGGAAGATGATACCGCCCGCGCCGAAGACGAGCGGCAAGGCATAGAGCAACGCCTTTTGCTGCCGCATGACGGGGCCTGCCACGGTCTCCGCGGACATGTTCCGGGCCATGACGTGTTTCTGCGTGATGAACTGCGCCGCCGTCATGGTGAGGATCATTACGATCGAGAGGATCCACACGGCCACCACGTTGCCGCCCGGCGGGGTGCCGTGGAGCATGGACGCCGCCAGCGGGGCGCCGAAGATGCTCGACTCCCCGAACTGCACCACCTGCTCCGCGCTCATCGCCCCGATGCCCTGGCCTTTGGCAGCCGCCGTCGGGATGCCGGACAGCACGGTGAAGAGAGCAAAGAAGAATGGCACCTGGATCAGCAGGGGAAGGCAGGCCGAGAACGGGTTGGTGCCGTGCTTCTTGTACAGGGCCATCTGTTCCTGCGCCATGGCCTGCCGGGAGAGCGCGTCGGTCCTGCCGTTGTACTTTTCCTGCAGCTCCTTCAGGTCCGGCTGCAGCTGACGCATGCGACGTTGTGCCCTGATCTGCTTCAGGGCGACGGGAATCAGGGCGGTGCGGATAGCCAGCACCAGGCCGATGATGGACAGGGTCCAGGTCCAGCCGCTGGCCGCCGGCATGCCGACAATGCTCAGGCCGTCGTGGAGTCCAACCAAGATCGCCGAGACCAGCCATTGGAACGGAAACAGCAGCGCTGCACCGAAGTCCATCCGATGTCCCCGTTCGTAGGGCCGCGGCGCGGCCTGTGCACTTACACAGTGCCAGCCAACACGAAAGAACCCCCAGAATCCAGTGGATCCTAGGGGTTCTTGTTTGTGCCCTCGATTGGAATCGAACCAACGACCTTCTGCTCCGGAGGCAGACGCTCTATCCCCTGAGCTACGAGGGCAGTCAGGGTTCCTGCCGTGACCGGCGGGACGTCCTAGAGCTTAGCAGGAAGGGGGGCTTCAAGGGAAAATCGACGCGCTCAGTACCCGGAGAAGGAGTCCACATGGATCCGGCGGGCCCCGGCCCGGCGGGCGGCGGCGCGGAGGGAACGGACGCTCGCCGGAGAGCCGGACACATAGACCTCCCGGGCCGCGACGTCAGGAACCAGTTCTTTCAGCGAGGCGCCGTCGATCCGGGCAGCACCCGCATCCTGCATAAACGCCGGCGGTACCGATCCGTCGGAAAGCCGGGCGATGACCCGCGCACCGGTGCGTTCGAGTTCCTCGGCGTAGGCGAGTTCATCGGCATTCCTGGCCAGGTACAGCAGGACCACGTCCCGGTCCCCGGCGTTCCCGGACAGCTGTGCCAGATACGGCGTAATGCCGATGCCGGCGGCGATCAGCAGCACCGGCGCTCCGGGAGTCCGTGGCAGTACGAAGTCGCCGCCCACCGTGGTGGCCGTCAGCTCGTCGCCGGCTTCCAAAGCCAGGAGCGACTGCTTGGCCGTGGACAGCGGCGCGGCAGTTCCCACCCCGATCGTGAGCTCTGCCGCACCCGGGGGACTGGTCAGGCTGAACACCCGGCGGCGGCCTTTATGGTCGGCTTTCCCGTGAGGCAGGTTCAGTTCGATGTACTGTCCCGGGGTGAAGCGGAGCGGGCGCTCGGGCTGGAAGCTGAATTCCGTCGTCGTCGGCGTCAACGGGCGGGAGCCGCGGTAGCGGAGCAGGACGCGGCCGCGCTGGCCGGCGATGAAGGCGAGCGCGTTCCCCACGAGCAGCGCCAGTTCGGGGGAATTTGCCACGAAGCCCAGGTTGTAAGGGACGGCGAACAGCAGTCCGACGACGGCGGCCAGCGCCAGCTGCTGCCACCGGCGCGGCGGCAGGGTGAGCGGCTCGGTCAGCATGAAGCCGACGAAAAACAGCACCGGGCGCTGGGCTATGGGCTGCCACAGCGCCTCGCCCAGCGCCATGCCGGTGCGCAGCAATTCCACGGCAACAATGGACACCGCCACCACCGTGAAGACGGTCGCCATCAGCAGCTTCCGGACCCGGAACAGGACCAGCAGGACCCCGGGCAGCACGAGGCAGAGCATTGCGGGGGTGGCGGCCCACCACGTGGCGATATTGAGTCCCGTCAGCCCGGTGATGAACGCTCCGGCCGCCGCCGGATTGAAAATGTGGCGGCCGCGCCAGGCCAGGGCGTATTTGGACGCCGACGCGATCACACAGGCGAGGGCGACGCCGGCCAGGTCCAGGTACTGCAGCCCCGCCGAGAACTGCGTCGGCCAGAAGAGGAAATAGAGCAGCAGGCCGGTGATCAGTGACGATTCCGAGTGCGGGCGCACATGGAACAGGGCCGCAATGGCGCGGTTGGAGGCGTACGTCAGGCCGAGGCAGAGCACCAGGTGGGCAATCATCTCCGGAAGCCCGAACGTCAGCCAGCCGAGCACATTCAGCAGCAGGCTGTAGCCGGCCAGCACAGCAAGGACCCAGAGGACCAGCCGGTACATGGTGAACCGGCCCAGCGCCGTGTCCAGCCGCGAACTGATGGGAGTGGAGATGGTTGTGGTCATGAGAACAGCACTCCTTCAAAATCGGCCGAATACTCCGCGTGGCCGTCTGAGTAGACGGTCAGCCACGAACAGTCGAACTCTTCCCGCAACCGGGATCCGTCGACGAAGAACAGAGCCGTTGCCAGCGCGTCGGCCACCATGGCGCTCGCCGCCATCGCCCAGCTGGCGACGACGGTGCGCACGGGCACCCCGGTGGTGCCGTCCAGCACGTGGTGCAGCCCGTCGCCCCAGACGCGCCGGTTGGCGGCGGAGGCGCAGAGCGCACCGGCGCCGAGGCTGACGATGCCAACGGCCCGGGTCCGGTCGTAAGGATGCTCAAGGCCCACATCGACCGGCATCGGCCCGGCGTTGAGCAAGTCGCCGCTCGCGTCGATGAGGTGCTCTCCGACGCCGCCCTCGTGCAGGACACCGGACAACATGTCCGCCAGTTGTCCCTTTCCGGCCGCACCGACGTCGATCACCACCGGGGCGCGGGTGGTCAGCACGCTGCCCTGCCAGTCCAGCACCTCGTCCCAGGGCGGGGCGGGCAGGGGCGGGCCGCCCTGGCGCAGGGAGTATTTGGCGTCATAGCCGAGTTGTTCCAGGCTGCCGCCGATGAGCGGGGTCATGGCCCCGCTGGTAAGCCGGTACAGGGTTTCATAGAGGGCACCCAGGTCGCCCGCCCCGGCGGGCAGCTCATGGCGCCCCGGGTGCCGGGCCGCGGCGGAGATCAGCGAGTCCGGCCGGAAGCGGGACCAGACGGCGTCGTAGTCAGCCACGGTGTCCAGCAGCCGGCGGCAGAGCGCGCCGGAGAGCGGGGACGGTGTCGAGATCTCCCAACGGGTACCGATCCCGTCGAAGCTGAAGCCCGTCCAGCCCGGATGCGGCAATTTCCCTCCTGCTTGCTGATCGCCGGCTATGACTGGCTGCTAGGCCCCGGCCTCGGACTTGATCTTGTCCACAGCCTGGTTGAAGCCGCCGCTCGTCAGTGATGAACCTGCGACCTTTGAGACCTTGATCTCGTCGAGTTTCTTGCCGACGATCTGGGACTGGATGCCGCCGGAGAACTCGCCCTGGAACTTCCGGGTATTGGAGTTGGTCGGGTGCGGCGTGATTTTGACTCCGGTCACGGTGCCGCCAGCTAGCGTAAGTTCCACACCCACGGTCTCGTTGCCGTTCGGCGAGACGTAGTTGCCGTCCGCGCTGTAGGTCCCGTCCTTGTAGGTGCCGGCACCCGCGGCGGCTGACGGTGCGGCGCTGGTGGCCGGCGGGGTGGAAGCCTGCCCGGGAGCGCAGCCGGCTGCCGAGCCGGCCAGGGAAAGTCCGGCGATGCCGACGAAAACGCTTTTTCGGAGAGAGGTGTTCATGCAGCGGCTCATTTCTCTAGCGACGATCGGGTGGGGAGTGAAGGAACGCTGTGGCCCCCAAGGATGGCCCGCAGCGGATACTCCGATAACGACGTGTAAATCAGCGTAGTGGTTCACCCTGTGATCCTGCCGCCGTGAACTGTGGTTTTTCCGACGCTGCCCAGGCAGCGCGCCCGGAGGCGGGCCCCGTTGTCATGACGGGCGCCAAATTCCGCCACACTGCGGGCCACCGGTAGGCTGGAAGTGTGACCCCAGAAGAACTCTCCCTCGCCATATCCGCCTGCCTGAAGGACGCCGTCGCCGCCGGCGAAATCGGGCTTTCCGCATCCGACGTCCCGGATGAGGTGCGCGTTGAGCGTCCGAAGAACCGGGACCACGGCGACTGGGCCACCAACATCGCCCTTCAGCTGGCCAAAACCGCGGGGACCAACCCCCGGGAGTTCGCCTCCGTCCTGAGCGCCCGGCTAAAGACCATCGACGGTGTGTCCGCCGTCGACATCGCAGGACCGGGGTTCCTGAACATCACCGTCGACGCCGCCGCCGCCGGTGCCCTCGCCAAGGCCATCGTCGAGGCGGGGCGTGCTTACGGCACCAACACGGCGCTCGCGGGCCACACGGTCAACATGGAGTTCGTCTCCGCGAACCCMACCGGCCCGCTGCACATCGGCCACACGCGCTGGGCCGCCCTGGGCGACGCGATCGCCCGCGTCCTCCGGGCTTCCGGCGCGGACGTCACTGCGGAGTACTACATCAACGACGCCGGATCGCAGATGAACGTCTTCGCCCACTCCGTGCTCTCGCGGCTGCACGGCCGCGGCGTCCCGGAAGGCGGCTACCCCGGCGAGTACATCGCGGATCTTGGCCACGAGGTGCTGACCCGGCACCCGGACATCCGCGAACTGACCGACGTCGCCGCCCTGCCGGTGATCCGCGGCGCTGCGTACAAGGCGCAGCTGCACGACATCAAGAGCACCCTCGCCGGGTTCGGCGTCGAATTCGATGTCTACTTCTCCGAGCAGGAACTCCACGACGCCGGGGCGATCGAAGACGCCGTCGCGCGGCTCCGGGAACAGGGCCACGTTTACGACGACGGCGGTGCAGTCTGGCTGCGCACGACCGACTTCGGTGACGACAAGGACCGCGTAATGATCCGCGCGAACGGCGAGCCGACCTACTTCGCCGCCGATGCCGCCTATTACCTGTCCAAGAAGGACCGCGGCTACACCGAGAAGATCTACCTGCTCGGCGCCGACCACCACGGCTACATCAACCGGCTCAAGGCGATCGCGGCCGCTGCCGGCGACGACCCCGAGGTCAACATCGAGGTCCTGATCGGCCAGCTGGTATCCGTCAACGGCGCCAAGCTCTCGAAGCGGGCCGGCAACATCATCGAGCTCAAGGACCTCATCTCCTGGCTGGGCAAGGACGCGGTCCGCTACTCGCTGGCGCGCTTCCCCGCCGATTCGCCCCTGACCCTGGACCCGGAGCTGCTGAAGAAGCACAGCAACGAGAACCCCGTCTTCTATGTCCAGTACGCCCATGCCCGTTCCCGCGGCACCGCCCGCAATGCCGTTGCCGCCGGGGTGGAGCGCAGGGTGGACGGCGAAGACTGCTTCGTGGCCTCGCTCCTCGACCACGCGACGGAGAACGAGCTGCTCTCCTACCTGGGCAGCTACCCCTCGATTGTGGCCAAGGCTGCTGAACTGCGCGAGCCGCACCGGGTGGCCCGCCACCTCGAGGTCATCGCTGGTGCCTACCACCGCTGGTACGACGCCTGCCGCGTGGCCCCGCAGGGCGACGAGCCGATCACCGACCTGAACCGCACCCGGCTGTGGCTCAACGACGCCACGAGCCAGGTGCTGGCCAACGGACTGGAACTGCTGGGCGTCTCGGCGCCGGAACGGATGTAACCGCCATGACCACGAGCCCGTCCAACCCTGCCCCGTTGAACCAGGCCGGCGCAGCTTCCCCGCTCGCACCGGAGTGGCTGCAGGTCCCCGCCGACCTCAACGCCTTGCACGAGCCCCTGTGGGCCGGCGGCGTCGAACGCAACGACGCCGGCGAACTCGCCATTGACGGCATCTCCGTCAGCGAGCTCCAGCGCCAGTACGGCACGCCACTGTTTGTCCTGAGCGAGACCGACTTCCGCGCCCGGGCACGCGCCTTCTCCGACGCCTTCAATGACGCCTTCGCCGACATCTGCGGGGGAGTGGACGTCTACTACGCCGGCAAATCCTTCCTGTGCACCGCAGTGGTCCGCTGGGTCGAGGAAGAGGGCCTGCGGCTGGACACGGCCTCCGGCGGGGAACTCGCCGTCGCCGCCCGCGCCGGGATCCCCGGCGCCGACGTCGCGCTGCACGGCAACAACAAGTCCGACGGCGAGATCCACCGGGCGCTGGACCTGAAACTGGGCCGGATCGTGGTGGACAGCCTCGCCGAGCTCGAACGCGTCGCAGCGATCGCCGCCAACCGCGGCGAAACCGCCAAGGTCATGCTGCGGCTGACCCCGGGGGTCCACGCCCACACCCACGAGTTCATCGCCACGGCCCACGAGGACCAGAAGTTCGGCCTCTCCATGGCGGAGGACTCCACCGAGCAGGCCGGCCTGTCCGCGGCGGAGGAAGCCGTGGCGGCCGCGTCCGGCCACGCCAGCATCGAACTCCTGGGCCTGCACTGCCACATCGGCTCGCAGATCTTCGAACCGGACGGCTTCGCCCTCGCCGCGGAGAAACTGCTGGACTTCCTCGCCGCGATGCAGGCCAAGTACTCGATCGTGCTCCCCGAACTCGACCTCGGCGGCGGCTACGGCATCGCCTACACGCCGGTGGACACCCCGCGCCCGGCCGCCGAAATCGCCCAGGCGATGGCCGCCGTCGTCCGCTCCAAATGCGCTGAGCTGGGGATCTCCGCCCCGCGGATTTCGATCGAACCGGGCCGTGCGATCGTCGGCAGCACCACGTTCACGCTCTACGAAGTGGGCACGCTCAAGACCGTCCGGGTCGACGCCCCGGGCGAAAACGCGGAGAACGACGTTACGCACCCGCGCCGGTATGTGTCGGTCGACGGCGGAATGAGCGACAACCCGCGTCCGGTGCTGTACGACGCGGATTACTCGGCAATTCTGGCCTCACGGACGTCGGACGCGGCCCCGGAGTTGTCCCGCGTAGTGGGCAAACATTGCGAGAGCGGCGACATAGTTGTTAGAGATGTATATCTGCCCGAGGACGTGGCAGCCGGTGATCTGCTCGCTGTACCGGGTACCGGCGCCTACTGCTGGGCCCTGTCAAGCAACTACAACTATCTGGCCCGGCCGGGCGTAGTCGCTGTGCGCGACGGATCTGCCCGGCTCATTGTCCGCGGGGAAACCGAAGAAGATCTGCTCAACCGCGACATGGGAGTCTGAATGACCGAATTGCGAACCCTGAAAGTAGCCCTGCTGGGCTGTGGCAACGTCGGGGCCCAGGTTGCGCGGATTCTCCTCGACGACGCCGACATGCTGGCGTCGCGTGCCGGCGCCCGCCTGGAGCTGGCCGGCATCGCCGTCCGCAACATCGACGCCCCCCGCGAGGTCGATCTGCCGCGGGAGCTGTTCACCACCGACGCCGAGACCCTCGTCAAGGACGCCGACCTGGTGATCGAGCTGATGGGCGGCATCGAGCCCGCCCGCAGCCTGATCCTGGCCGCCATGCGGAACGGTGCGTGCGTGGTCACCGGCAACAAGGCGCTCGTTGCCAAGGACGGTCCCACCCTCCACGAGGAAGCGGACAAGGCCGGCGTGCAGCTGTCCTACGAAGCCGCCGTGGCCGGCGCGATCCCCATCCTGCGGCCCATCCGGGACAGCCTCTCCGGCGACCGGATCACCCGGGTGCTCGGCATCGTCAACGGCACCACCAACTTCATCCTGGACCAGATGGATTCCACCGGGGCCCAGTTCGCCGACGCCCTGGCCGAGGCGCAGCGCCTGGGCTACGCGGAGGCCGACCCCACCGCCGACGTCGAGGGCCACGACGCCGCGTCCAAGGCCGCGATCCTTGCCTCGCTGTCCTTCCACACCCGCTTCTCCCTGGACGATGTGTACTGCGAGGGCATCAGCTCCGTCACCGCCGCCGACATCGCCGCGGCGAAGGACGCCGGGTTCGTCATCAAGCTGCTGGCCATCGCCGAGAAGCTGGGGGCGGCCGCAGGCACGGAAACAGCCGACGGCAACACCGGCGTCTCCGTGCGCGTGCACCCGACGCTGCTGCCGCGGGAGCACCCGCTGGCTGCAGTCCACGGCGCCTTCAACGCCGTCTTCGTCGAGGCCGAAAACGCCGGCGAGCTGATGTTCTACGGCCAGGGTGCCGGCGGCAAGCCCACCGCCTCCGCCGTGATGGGCGACCTCATCTCCGCTGCCCGCAGCATCGTCCTCGGCGGCCCCGGCCGCGCTGAGACGACGACTGGCCAGGTCCTGGCGCTGCCCATTGCCTCCGCGGTTACCAGCTACTACATCGGCCTCGACGTCGCGGACCAGCCCGGTGTGCTGGCAAAAATCGCCCGTCTCTTCGCCGAGCACGGGGTCTCCATCGAAATCATGCGGCAGACCATCCACCGCGATGCTGATTCCAACATCGAATCAGCGGAACTCCGGATCGTGACCCACCGCGCAAGCGAGGCTGCACTGGCAGCCACCGTCGAGGCCGTCAAGGGCCTGGACGTCATCAATTCCGTTACATCCGTACTGCGGGTAGAAGGAGTCTAAGTGGCTCACCAATGGCGCGGCGTCATCCGCGAATACGCTGATCGTCTGCCTGTCACCGAGGAGACGACGGTCATCACCCTGGGGGAGGGCGGCACCCCGCTCGTCCACGCGCAGCAGCTCTCCGCGCTCACCGGCAGCGATGTCTACCTCAAGGTCGAGGGGATGAACCCGACCGGCTCCTTCAAGGACCGCGGCATGACCATGGCCATGACGGCCGCCGTCGCCGCCGGCGCCAAGGCCGTGGTGTGCGCCTCCACGGGCAACACCTCCGCGTCCGCCGCCGCGTACGCCACCGCCGCCGGGCTCAAATGCGTGGTGCTGGTGCCCGAAGGCAAGATCTCCATGGGCAAGCTCAGCCAGGCGATCGCGCACGGTGCAACCCTGCTGCAGGTCGACGGCAACTTCGACGACTGCCTCGACATCGCCCGCAAGCTGGGTGAGTCCTACCCGGTGTTCCTGGTCAACTCGGTCAACCCCGCCCGGATCGAGGGCCAAAAGACCGGCGCGTTCGAAGTGGTCGACTCGCTCGGTGACGCCCCGGACTTCCACGTGCTCCCGGTCGGCAACGCGGGAAACATCACCGCGTACTGGAAGGGCTACAAGGAATACTGTGCGCCCTTCGAATCCGTCACCGCCGGCACGCTCGCCGCAGTCTCAACCAAGACCCCCGTCATGTGGGGCTTCCAGGCCGCGGGTGCGGCACCGTTCGTCGCCGGCCACCCGATCACGGAACCCGACACGATCGCGACCGCCATCCGGATCGGAAACCCCGCGTCCTGGGAGACCGCCGTCGCCGCGCGCGACGAGTCCGGCGGCGTAATCGAGGCCGTGACCGACGAGGAAATCCTGTCCGCCCACCGCTGGCTGTCCGCCCGTGAAGGCGTCTTCGTCGAGCCGGGCTCCGCTGCCGGCGTCGCCGGGCTGATCAAGAAGCACGCCGCCGGCGAAGTGCCGGCCGGCAAGACAATCGTCATCACGGTCACGGGCCATGGCCTCAAGGATCCGCAGTGGGCGCTCCGCACCGAGGACGGCAGTGAAGTGCAGCCGGTCAAGGTCTCGAACGACGTGGTCACCGTGGCCACAGCCCTGGGCCTGGAAGAAAAGTAGCCGTGGAAACCACCCTCACCATCCCGGCCGAGTCCGCCGCCGACACCCCGGCGGTTCCGGCCGGGCAGCTCGTGACCGTCCGCGTGCCGGCCACGAGCGCGAACCTCGGACCCGGGTATGACAGCCTCGGCCTGGCGCTGACGCTGTTCGACACCCTGACGGTGGAAACCCTGGACAGCGGCGAGCTGGAGTTCGAACTCAGCGGGGAAGGCGCGGAATCCCTGCCCCGCGACGCCAGCCACCTGGTGGTCAGGGCCATCACCGAGGCCCTGCACCGCCTCGGCTTCCGGCACGAGGGCTTGAGGATCACCGCCGACAACATCAATCCCCACGGCCGGGGCCTTGGCTCCTCCGCCTGTGCCGTGGTCGCGGCCGTGACCGCTGCCAACGCCCTGGTTCCGGAGCCGTTCCGCCGGGACAAGGACTGGGTCCTCCAGCTCACCAGTGAGATGGAAGGCCACCCGGACAACGTCGCACCCGCGATTTTCGGCGGACTGGCGCTGTCATGGCAGGACAGTGACCAGTACAGCAGCACCTGCGCGGCCGTGGCCGCCACGGTCATCCCGGTGGTAGCCGTGCCGGACTTTGAACTGTCAACCGAAGCGGCGCGGGCCCTCCTTCCCGCCTCGGTTGGCCACCACGCTGCGGCCATGAATTCGGGGCGTGCGGCCCTGCTGATCCACGCGCTGACGCAGAAGCCGGAATTCCTGCTGGCCGGCACCGAGGACTACCTGCACCAGAGCTACCGCGCCGCGGCCATGCGGCCCAGCGCCGACCTGATCGCTGCCTTGCGGCGCGCAGGCTTCGCCGCCGTCGTCTCCGGGGCCGGTCCCACCGTGCTGGTCCTTGCCAACGGGGAGGCCCAGGCGGAGGCCGCCGTCGGGTTTATCGGCTCCTTCACGTCCGGCAACACGCCGGAGGTGGGCTGGCGTGTGATGAAGCTGGCTGTGGACGTTGAAGGTGCTAAAGTGGAAGTGCACCGGCGGTAATCACGCAGGCGGTATGTAAAATACCGTTCACAAGACCGCGATGTTGGCCTAGTTGCCTCTCTCATCTTTCACTGCGCAATATTTTCCGGTGCCACCTGCTTTCGGTCTGACGCAGGAATCCGCAGAAACTATCTCTGCCTCCCTGAAAAGTCAGCCCGCCGTTCCTCATTTTCGGAACGCGCCAGGTGAATGCAGTATCCGGCCGTGCTGGCCAATATCCATCCGGCAGGGCCGAAAATCGCGGCTGCAGATCTGAACTGCAGCCCGGATCAAAATCATCGCGTCCAGCTCCTAGCCTGGACGCCGTCGAGGGGGAAGGATCCTTCGTGACCGAAACCACTGAGCTGTCTTCAGCTGTGGAAACATCATCTTCTGCTGCCGGATCGTCAACGGCAGCACCCGCCAAGAGCAGCGGCCTCGCCGGCCTCAAGCTCGCCCAGCTCCAGGCTCTTGCCAGCCAGCTGGGGATCTCCGGCGGTTCCCGGATGCGGAAGGGCGATCTTGTGACCGCCATTTCCGCCCACCGCGCCGGCACTCCCGTGAGCAAGGCTCCGGCCCGCGCTGCTGAAAAGGCGACCGACAACGGCACCGTCTCCCAGTCCGCGGCTCCGGCCGTTGCACCTGCCGCCGCCGATTCCGAGGCCCCGGCCCAGGAAAACCCGCGGGCCCGTGGACGTGGCCGCAGCCGCCGCGCCGGCAGCGACGGTGTCATCACGACTCCCGCCGCCGAAGCACCCGCCGCCGCTCCCGCAGTGGAAGCCCCCGCAGCTGCCGCCGAGACCGGTTCTGTTGAAACCGGCGCTGCCGGTGCAGGTTCTGCCGCCTCCGCTACCGAAGGCAGCGACCGCACCCGCCAGCCCCGCACCCGCAACCGCCGCCGCGGCGAAGCCGCCGAGCCGACCGGAGGTCAGGGCACTGCCCAAGGCGCGGCCCAGGGCACAGCCCCGGCTGTCGAGGCCCCGGCCGAGCAGCGCCAGGCTGACCAGCGCACCGAGCAGCGCCAGGCTGAACAGGGCAGCGATGACGGCCAGCGCCGTGAGAACACCCGCACCCGCGGCGGCCGCGACGAGGCTGCCGGCAGCCGCGATAACACCCGCGACAATGCGGGCACCCGCGACAATGACGACAGCGACGGCGGCAGCCGCCGGAACCGCCGCAACCGGCGCGACCGCAATGACCGTCCCGACCGCTCCGGCGGGCAGGACAGCCGCGACAACACCTCACGCAACGACCGCTTCCGTGACCGCAACGACCGCCGCCGGGGACGCGCCCAGGGGCCGGACGTCGACGACGTCGAGGTCACCGAGGATGACGTCCTGCTGCCCGTCGCAGGCATCCTGGACGTGCTGGAGAACTACGCGTTCATCCGCACCTCCGGCTACCTGCCCGGTCCGAACGACGTCTACGTGTCCCTCGCCCAGGTCAAGAAGTACAACCTGCGCAAGGGCGACGCCGTCGTCGGTGCCATCCGCGCCCCGCGTGAAGGCGAAGACCGCAGCCAGCAGCAGTCCGCCCGCCAGAAGTTCAACGCCCTGGTCCGCGTCACCTCGGTCAACGGCAAGACCCCCGAGGAACTCAAGGACCGCGTCGAATTCGCGAAGCTCGTCCCGCTGTACCCCTCCGAGCGCCTGCGCCTCGAGACGGACCCGAAGAAGATCGGCCCCCGCGTCATCGACCTGGTTGCCCCGATCGGCAAGGGCCAGCGTGGCCTGATCGTTTCGCCGCCGAAGGCCGGCAAGACGCTCATCCTGCAGTCCATCGCCAACGCCATCACCACCAACAATCCTGAGGTCCACCTCATGATGGTGCTCGTTGACGAACGTCCCGAAGAAGTCACGGACATGCAGCGCACCGTCAAGGGCGAGGTTATTGCCTCTACCTTCGACCGTCCCGCCGACGACCACACCACCGTGGCCGAGCTCTCCATCGAACGCGCCAAGCGCCTCGTGGAAATGGGCATGGACGTTGTGGTGCTCCTCGACTCCATGACCCGCCTGGGCCGCGCCTACAACCTGGCAGCACCGGCTTCCGGCCGCATCCTGTCCGGTGGCGTCGACTCCGCCGCGCTGTACCCGCCGAAGCGCTTCTTCGGTGCAGCCCGCAACATCGAAAACGGCGGCTCGCTCACCATCCTCGCCACCGCGCTCGTAGAGACCGGTTCCAAGATGGACGAGGTCATCTTCGAAGAGTTCAAGGGCACCGGCAACATGGAACTGCGCCTGTCCCGCCAGCTCGCGGACAAGCGCATCTTCCCGGCCGTGGACGTCAACGCGTCCGGTACCCGCCGCGAAGAGAACCTGCTTTCCCCCGAGGAAGTCAAGATCATGTGGAAGCTGCGCCGCGTCCTCTCCGGCCTTGAGACGCAGCAGAGCCTTGAGCTGCTGACCAACAAGATCCGGGAGACCCAGAGCAACGTCGAGTTCCTCATGCAGGTGCAGAAGACGACGCTTGGTGCGAAGTCCGATAACGACAAGTAGCTGAGCTGGGGGTGGGGCCGTCGCATATTTTTGCCGGCCCCGCCCCTTCGCGTTGCTGCTGACATACTGTTACTAGACTTAGACGCAGAGCGTTGAAAGGTTTTGAAAATGTTTGAGTCCGTACAGGGCCTGTTGGATGAGCATGATGCTATCCAGGCGCAGCTGGGGGATCCTGCTGTTTATGCTGACCAGAAGCTTGCCCGGAAGCTGGGGCGGCGTTCTGCCCAGTTGAACGGCATTGTCGAGGCGTACCACGCCTGGCACGGCATCCAGGATGACCTGGCGGCTGCCAAGGAAATGGCGGACGAGGACCCGGAGTTTGCCGCGGAGGTGCCGGAGCTGGAGGAATCGCTGGAGACGGCTGCGGCGAAGCTGCGCCGGCTGCTGATCCCGCGGGATCCGGACGATGCCCGCAACGTGATCCTCGAGGTCAAGGGCGGTGAAGGCGGCGATGAGGCTGCCCTGTTCGCGGCCGACCTGCTGCGGATGTACACCCGGTACGCGGAATCCCGCGGCTGGAAGACCGAAATGATTTCCGCCAACGAGTCGGACCTCGGCGGCTACAAGGACGTCCAGGTGGCGATCAAGGGCAGCTCGAACGATCCCGCCGAGGGCGTCTACGCCCGGCTCAAGTTCGAGGGCGGCGTGCACCGTGTGCAGCGCGTTCCCGTGACGGAATCCCAGGGCCGCATCCACACGTCGGCTGCCGGCGTGCTGGTCCTTCCGGAAGTCGACGAGCCCGAAGAGCTCGAGATCAACCAGAACGACCTGAAGATCGACGTCTACCGTTCCTCCGGCCCCGGCGGCCAGTCCGTGAACACCACCGACTCCGCCGTCCGGATCACCCACCTTCCGACCGGCATCGTGGTGGCCATGCAGAACGAGAAGTCGCAGCTGCAGAACCGCGAAGCCGGCATGCGCGTCCTCCGCGCCCGTATCCTGGCGCACCAGCAGGAGCAGATCGACGCCGAAAACTCGGCCCAGCGCAAGTCGCAGATCCGCACCATGGACCGCTCCGAGCGCATCCGCACCTACAACTACCCTGAAAACCGGATCGCGGACCACCGCACCGGCTACAAGGCGTACAACCTGGACCAGGTCATGAACGGCGACCTGGAACCGGTCATCCAGTCGGCCATCGAGATGGACGAACAGGCCCGCCTCGACGCCATCGGCGACTAGTCCGGCCCCGTCTTGATGACAGAAGGCAACGGCCCTAGTCTCGCGGACGCGGTCCGCGAGGCTACCGCCGCCCTGACCGCCGCCGGCGTCCCGAGTCCCCGGGTCGACGCCGAACTCCTGGCCGAGCACCTGCTTGGCGTGGGGCTTGGCAGGCTGCGCGCGATGATGCTGGGGGACACCCCGGCACCGGAGGGCTACGGGGAGCTCGTCGCGGAGCGGGCCCGGCGCATTCCGCTGCAGCACATCACCGGCGTCGCGCATTTCCGCTACCTGGAACTCGCCGTGGGACCGGGGGTCTTCATTCCCCGGCCGGAAACGGAATCCGTGGTGCAGCTCGTGCTGGACTGGCTCAAAGACACGGGCCGGCTGCAGGGCACGTCTCATCCCAAAGTTGTGGACCTTGGCACGGGCTCCGGGGCCATCGCCGGTTCGATCGCCCACGAAGTCCCCGGTGCGGAGGTCCACGCCGTCGAATTCAGCGAGTTTGCGCACGCCTGGGCGGCCAAAAACCTTCTGCCCCTCGGCGTCCACCTCATCCGCGGTGACCTGCGCGATGCCTTGCCCGCGCACAACGGAACCTTCGACGTCGTCGTCTCCAATCCTCCCTACATCCCCGCCGAAGCCATCCCCAACGAACCCGAAGTTGCGCTGCACGATCCGCCCGAGGCGCTGTACGGCGGGGGAGCGGACGGCATGGAGCTTCCGACGGCGGCGGCGGCCTCGGCGGCCCGGCTGCTGGTCCCCGGGGGCTACTTCGTGATGGAGCATGCCGAAGTCCAGGCCGAATGGATCGCCGCCATGCTGGAGCGGTCCGGGCTGTGGACCGGGGTAACCACCCACCGCGACCTCAACGGCAAGGACCGGGCCACCAGCGCCGTCCTCGCCGGCCCGGCTGCCTGACGGCGGCCCGGGCACTACCCGACGTGATGAAAGAATAGGCCAGTGACGACTAGCTACGATTGCACGGCAGCCGAGGAACGCGCTGCGGGACTCGAACATGCGCAGCGGGCCATCAGGGAGCACAAGTGTGTGGTCCTCCCGACGGACACCGTGTATGGGATCGCCGCCGATGCGTTCTCCCCCCTCGCCGTGACCTTGTTGCTCGCGTCGAAAGGCCGCAGCCGCAAGATGCCGCCGCCCGTCCTCATTCCGCGGCTCAATGCCCTCGACGGCCTCGCCACCGATGTCCCGGCCGAGGCCCGTCGCCTGGCCGAGGCGTTCTGGCCCGGCGGACTGACCCTCATCCTGCATGCCCAGCCGTCCCTCGACTGGGACCTTGGCGAAACCAAGGGCACCGTCGCCCTGCGGATCCCGGCCGACGACGTCGCCCAGGACCTGCTCACGCTGACCGGGCCGCTGGCCGTCTCCTCGGCGAACCGCACGGGCCAGCCGGCGGCGCAGACCGCGGCCGACGCCGAAGCCCAGCTCGCCGAGTCGGTGGAGGTCTACCTCGAGGGCGGGCACCGCCCGACCGAGGGCGCCGACGCGCTGCCGTCCACCATCGTCGACGGCACCGCCGTGCCGCTGCGGGTGGTCCGCCAGGGCGCCATCAGCCTGGAACGGCTCCGTGAAGTTGTCCCTGGCGTGCTGGGCGTCGGCGAGGAGCCTGCCGCCGTCGAGACCCCCGAAGCCAGCGCAACCGCCGTCGCCAGCGCTACCCCTGAAGCCAGCGCATCCCCTGAAGCCAGCGCAACCGCCGAAGCCGGTGCAACCGCCGTCGACGATTCCCCGAGGAACTGATATGCAGCCCAAAGTCGCCGTCGCGGCAGTAACCTTTGACCGCCATGAGGAGCTCACCCTCCTCCTCAAAGGCCTTGCCGAACAGACCGCCCCCATCCACTCGATCGCGCTCGTGGACTCGGGCACCGTTCCGGCGACGGAGATCGTCAGCGCCGGCGGGGACAACATCAACTACCTGCGCTCCGAAGCCAACCTCGGCGGCGCCGGGGGATTCGCCTACGCGATCCTGGCCGCCATGGCCAGCGGCGCGGACTGGATCTGGATGATGGACGACGACGGCCACCCCGAGGATGCAAGCTGCCTCGCCGAACTGCTCAAGACCGCGGAGGAGCACCAGCTCGACATCGTGAGCCCGCTCGTCGCCGCCACCGCCGACCCCAACCGGCTCTCGTTCAACTTCCGCATCAACGGGCTGCTGACCAACGACCGCTCTCGGCTGGCGCCCATGGGCTACCTCCCGGACATGGTGCACTTCTTCAACGGCGCCCTGATCCGCACCGAGGTCTTCTACAAGATCGGAATCCCCGACGTGAAGTTCTTCATCCGCGGCGATGAAGTCGATTTCCTGTCGCGCGTAAAGAAGGCCGGCCTGAAGTACGGCACACTTGCTACTGTCGCGGTGCAGCACCCCGCCACGTGGACCGAGATGAAGCCCGTCTTTGGCGGTTTCATCACCCCGGTCATCCCCGAGGGGGAGTTCAAGCGGTACTGCTACTTCCGCAACCGCGGCTACCTCACCCGCAAATACCGGAACCTGCGCTGGTTTGGCGCGGACATCGTCGGTTTCCCCTACTACTTCCTGAAGAACGGGGACCTCAAAGGCCTGGCGCACTGGTTCGGGGCCTATTCCACCGGTTTCCGCGGAAAGGGCTTCGGCTCACCCACCCGGCTTATGTCCACCAACCGCCAGGCCTGATGTGAAGAACCTGTTTGCCGTCGTCGTCACGTACAACCGTGCCGACTTCCTGCAGAATCTGCTCGATTCCTTCAGCCGCCTGACCACCCGGCCGGACCGGATCGTGGTGGTGGACAACGCCAGCACGGACCACACCGCCGACGTCGTCTCCCGCGCCATGACCGCCGGCGGACTGCCCATCCAGTACGAACGGCTGGCCGCGAATGTGGGCGGCTCCGGCGGGTTCTCCCGCGGCGTTGAACTTGCCCTCGGCGCCGGCGCAGAGTGGCTGTGGCTCATGGACGACGACGTCGAGGTGCTCCCGGGGGCCGTGGAGGCGCTCGATGAGTTCACGGCGGAGTACTCCTGCATGATCGGTCGGCGCTACGACGCCGCTGGCAAGCCGTTCTTCTGGCAGCACCATTTTGTTGAGGCGCTGGGCGTCTTCCTGCCCGTCCGCGGCGATGTGTTCCGTACGTCCCAGGTTTTCCCCACCAACGTCGGAAATTTCGAGGGCATGCTGATCCAGGCGTCGGTGGCCCGGACCATCGGGCTGCCGGACCCGCGGTTCTTTATCACCTGGGATGACCTGATCTACGGCTGGCTGGCCGCACAGCAGACGCCGGTGGTCTACGTGAACGCCTTTGTCATCAAGAAGGTCCGGGCACAGCGCCAGGTGGACCTGGGGGTGCGCCACCTCAACGATTCTTCCGACCTGAGCCGCCGCTATGTGATGCGGAACCGGGGCCATGTGGCGCAGTACCTGCGCGCGCACGGCAAGTACCACCGGCTCGGATTCGGTGCCGGGACGGCACTGACCTACCTGAAGGAACTCGTGCGCCTGGTGCTGGTTGAACGCCGCATCAAGGGGGCCGGTGCCCTGTGGCAGGGATGGCGCGAATCGCGCGGCATCCTTGCCGACCGCAGCTGGCAGCCGATGCCGCCGGTGCCCTCCGGGACGGCCCCGGATCAGGGCTGACTCCGGCGCGGATCAAGCTGGACCAGCCCCTCGTGACCGGCACGGAGCCCAGTTTCCAGCACGATAGCGATTAGTATCGTGGGAGACCCGGGTGCTGTCCGACAGTTGCACGGCGGGTAATTTTTGAAACAGGCGCATGGCCGCCGTGGTAGTGGAAGTCGGTTGCAATCTCTGTTGACTACGAAATCTGAAGCGCGCGAACCCGCCGCAGCACGGGACGAGAAGAAGCCCCCGCTCTGGATCTGGATCCAGCTTTTCCTCGACTCGATGTCGTGGGTTGTGGCGATCATCCTGGCCCTGCTGCTGCGCTACGAGATGGGCATCCGCGAAGAACAGCTGGTCAGCGCCATCATCATCATGGCCATCGCTATCGTTGTGCAGGCCGCGGCCGGGTACGCGCTGGCACTGTACCGCGGCAGGTACCCCTTCGGCAGTTTCCAGGAGGCCAAGGCCCTCGTCTTCGTCACCGTGATTGTGGCCGCCTCCATCACGCTGAGCCTGCTGGTGCTCTATGAAACCATCGGGATCGGCCGCAGCGTCGGGCTCATCGCGTTCCCGTTCGCCTGCCTCTTTATGGGAGCAGCCCGCTACGCCAAGAGGCTCTACGTCGAGGGCAAGAACCGCCCCGGCGAGGGCGCGCAGAACACCCTGATCTATGGTGCGGGCTTCCTCGGCAACTCCCTGCTGACGCGCATGCTGCAGGATGCCGATTCGCCGTATTTCCCGGTAGGGCTGATCGACGACGACCCCACCAAGAAGCACCTGCGGCTCTCCGGCGTCCAGGTCCTGGGCCGCGGCGATGACCTGCCGGCCCTCATCCGCCGCACCCGCGCCTCCGTGCTGGTGCTGGCCTTCGCCAACGTGGAGGCGGCCGTGGTCCGGCGGATTTCCGACGCCGTAGCCGGACTGAATGTCAGGGTGCTGGTCCTTCCCCCGCTGCGCGACATGCTTGGCCGGGGGGCGCCCGAAGGTTTCTCCGATTTCCGCGACGTGGCGGTCGAGGACCTGATCGGGCGGCGGCCGGTGGACATCAAGGTCGACGAGATTGCCGGCTATATCAAGGACAAGCGCGTCCTGGTCACCGGTGCCGGCGGCTCCATCGGCTCCGAGCTGTGCCGGCAGATCGTCCAGTTTGCTCCGGCGGAACTGATCATGCTTGACCATGACGAAACCGGGCTGCAGCAAACGCAGATTTCCATCACCGGGCGGGGACTGCTCGCCGGGCGTGACACTGTCCTGGCCAGCATCCGCGACGGGGCCGCCCTCCAGGAGATTTTCCAGGACCGCCGCCCGGAGGTAGTGTTCCACGCTGCCGCCCTCAAGCACGCACCGCTGCTGCAGCAGTATCCGGTCGAGGCCTGGAAGACCAACGTCCTGGGCACCTTGAACGTGCTGCGCGCCGCCGAACGCACCGGCGTTTCACATTTTGTGAATATTTCCACCGACAAGGCGGCAAATCCGACGACGGCGCTGGGCCACTCCAAGCGTGTCGCCGAAAAGCTGGCCGCCTGGATGGCGGGCCAGACCGGCCGCAAATTCGTCTCCGTCCGGTTCGGCAACGTGATGGGAAGCCGCGGCTCGATGTTGCCGCTCTTCACGGAACAGATCCGCGTCGGCGGACCCGTGACGGTGACGGACCCCGAGGTCACCCGCTTCTTCATGACGATCCCGGAGGCCTGCCAGTTGGTGATCCAGGCCGGCGCGATCGGATGCGGAGGCGAGGTCATGATCCTTGACATGGGGGAACCGGTCAGGATTCTGGACGTCGCCCAGCGCATGATCGCGATGTCCGGCAAGAAGGTAGACATCATCTACACCGGGCTCCGTCCCGGAGAGAAGCTCCATGAGGAACTCGTGGGGACGGGCGAGTTGGACGAGCGCCCACTGCATCCGAAGATTTCGCACACCCGGGCCCACGAGCAGGACCCGGACGGGCTGGACCTTGATGTCTGGCTGGCCCGCTGTGAGGCGGAGCAGGGCCTGGACATCGAGTCCATCCCTGACGACGAGGCGGATGAACCGGGCGAGAGCATCAGGGCGGCGTCATGATGCCYGTCTACCTCGCCGCCGGCATCACCCTGCTCGCGAGCATCCTGCTTCCGTTCGCGGTCAAGCCGTGGCTGGTCAGGATGGGCGTCGTTGACGTTCCTTCGGCCAGGTCGTCCCACGCCCGGACCACCATCCGCGGCATGGGGGTGGCCGTGTCCCTGGCCACCGGCATCGGATATGCGGCCGCCGTCCTGCTGGGGGCGGTGACAGTGGACCGGTCGGTCTTCCTTGTGGTCCTGGCGATCATCGTCGCGAGCGCGGGAGTGGGCTGGATCGAAGACCTCCGGGGTCTCTCCATCCGGGGCCGCGCCGCCGCGCAGCTGGGGATCGGTGCTGCCGGGTCCACGGCCCTGCTGGTCCTCACCGGCCAGTCCTTCTGGTGGCTGCCGCTGGCCGCGCTGGCCATTGCCGCCTATATCAACATCGCCAACTTCATGGACGGCATTAACGGGATTTCCAGTTTCCACGGCATCCTCGCGGGCAGCTCGTATGCGGTGGCCGGAGCGCTGTCCGGGCAGCCATGGCTGACCGCCGGCGGCGCCGTGCTGGCCATGGCCTTCCTGGGGTTCYTGCCGTGGAACCTCTCCCGGGGCTCCGTATTCCTGGGCGACGTCGGCAGCTACCTGCTCGGCGCCTCGGTTGCGGCCCTGGCGGTGGCAGGGTTCCTGAGCGGCGTGTACGTGGAATATGTCCTGTCCCCGATCCTGGTGTACCTGGCCGACACCGGGTACACCCTGCTGCGCAGGATCAACGCCGGCGAAAGGTGGTACGCGTCCCACCGCGAGCACGTGTACCAGCGGCTGACCGACGTCGGCTTCTCGCACCTGCAGTCGGCCGGCACTGTCTCGGTATGCACGGCCGCAGTGATCGTCCTTGGGTTCATCGCGGCCACGGCACCGCTGCCCGCGGTGGTGCTCTGCGTGGCCGGAAGCCTGGCCGTACTGGCGCTCTACCTTGCCTCCCCGGACCTCATCCGGCGCCTCCGGCGGCGGAAGAAGGTCACCCGGGTGCCGGCATCCTAGACACCGCAACGGCGCCAGATGACGAACCGGACAACGGCGTGTTCTATCTCGTGTAGAATTCAGGGGCGGGTTCACGCCGCGACGTCTGACCAGCAACCAACACCTCGACGATTGGGATCACATGACCTCCAACGCCGAACCCGGGCGAACGCCCGGCGCCGGACCCGTTGGTGTCTCAGGTCCCACAAAATCCTTGTGGCTGCGCTTGCTGGCCATCAGTTCGGCCGTTGGCGGCGGCGCCCTGCTGCTCACCAGCCTGACGGCACTGCTGCTCGACGGCACAGCTGCCGCGCTGTCATCCCTCTTCGGCGGGGTGCTGGTGATCGCCTTCTTCGCGATCAGCCTCCTGGTCGGACACTTCGGCGGCCGGAACCATTCTTCCGGTGCCATCGGCCTGTTCGCGGCCACCTACTTCATCAAGGTCGTCGGCTTTGCTGTGGTGCTGTTCGCGATCGGCAGCCCGGAGTGGCTGAACGGGAGCTGGTTCCTGGCCGGCGCCGTCGTGACCGTGGTCCTGTGGCAGGCTGCCGAGATCTACGGTTTCAGCAAGTCACGGCTGCAGCTCTATAACGACCCGGAGATCCCTGAAGGCGGCACCGATGTTTAGCCGCAAAGACTGGCGGAAGAACAAGCCCCGCACCCCTCAAAGCACCTCCGGAGCCCCCGGTGTTTCCGACAAAGGACACGACGGCGGATACAACGCCGGCATCGCCGTCTTCAGCTACATTGTTGGCGGAATCCTCGTCTGGAGTTTGATAGGGTGGGGTCTGGATAATCTGTGGGGAACCCGCTGGATTGTGCTCGCAGGCGCCCTGCTGGGAGCCGCGGGAGGGTTCTATCTTTCTCATATGCACGGCCTCACCAGCCCGGATAATTCCGTTGGCGGGGACAATGCTGCACGTGGCCCGTCCAAGGACGAGGATCAGTAATGCCAAATAATTTCACAGGGGGACAGGCCGGCAGCTACGCCGCCTTTTCCCTACCAACGCCCAATGATGGACACTGCAGAGAGGAAACGCGTTGATCGCGCTTGCGCTCCCGGCCCAAGATTCAGGAACTTTTACGCCTCCTGGAATTGAAGAAATCCACCTGCCGGCAATCCTGCCGTGGGGGGCGGTCGATGGATTCTCCAAGCAGATGCTGCTGGTAATCCTTTCGGTCGTTATTATCGCTACATTCTTTCTGCTAGCTGCGCGGAAGCAGCAGCTGGTCCCCGGCAAGCTGCAGTTCGCAGGCGAGGCCGCTTATAGCTTCGTCCGCAACGGCATTGCCAAGGACATCATCGGCGGCCGGGACTTCATGAAGTACGTCCCGCTGTTGTTCACCCTCTTCTTCTTCATCCTGGTAAACAACATCTACGGTGCCATCCCGCTGATCCAGCTTCCGACCTTCTCGCACGTCGGCGGTGCCTACGTGCTCGCGGGGATCGTGTACATCACCTGGATCGCCATCGGCGTCAGGAAGAACGGCCTGAAGTACTTCAAGCTCGCTACGGTTCCTTCCGGCGTTCCCTGGTACATCCTCCCGATCGTTATCCCGATCGAGATCATCTCCAACTTCCTGGTCCGCCCGGTCACGCACAGCCTCCGTCTGTTCGCCACGATGCTGGCCGGCCACCTGATCGTCATGATCGCCGGTTCCGGCATCGAGTTCCTCGTGATGCAGGAAAGCGTTCTCATGAAGGGCGCGTCCGTACTCGTCCTTGGCGGCGCCATCGCGATGTACATGCTCGAGGCGCTGATCATGGTGCTGCAGGCCTACGTCTTCACGCTGCTGACCGCGATCTATATCGAAGGCGCCCTAAACGCCGATAGCCACTAGGCTCCCACAAACTTCCCCTCACGGGGATGAAGCAACCCAAACAACCTGCCACATAGGTGGCATCTTGAAAGGAAGAAAAATGGAAGGCTCCATCAACGGCTCCCTCAACCTCATCGGCTACGGCCTCTCCGCCATCGGTGGTGGTATCGGTGTGGGTCTCGTGTTCGCCGCCTACATCAACGGTGTGGCACGTCAGCCGGAAGCCCAGCGCGTCCTGCAGCCGATCGCATTCCTCGGCCTTGCGCTGACTGAAGCCCTCGCCATCCTCGGCCTGGTCTTCGCGTTCGTTCTCAAGTAAACAGAACAACCGAACATCCAGAACCGAGTAGATAAGGACGGGTGAAATATGCATCAAACGATCATCTCAGCCGCCACAGAGGGCACTAACCCTCTGGTTCCCAATCCCTGGGAAATGCTTGTCGTCTTCGCCGGCTTCGCTGTTCTCATGTTCATCGTGGTCAAGTACGTTGTCCCGATGTTCGAGAAGACCTTCGCCGAGCGGGCGGAGGCCATTGAAGGCGGCATCGCCAAGGCTGAAAAGGCACAGGCAGAGGCTTCCGCTGCACTCGAGGAGTACAAGCAGCAGCTCACCGATGCCCGTGCCGAGGCCAACCGCATCCGCGAGGAAGCCCGCGCCGAAGGCGCTCAGATCCTTGCGGACCTGAAGGAGAAGGCAGCTGTAGAGTCTGCCCGCATCACGGCACAGGCCCACGCTGCGATCCAGTCCGAGCGTCAGGCGGCCGTTGTGTCGCTCCGCACGGAGGTGGGCACGCTTGCCACCACGCTGGCAGGCCGCATCGTCGGTGAGTCCCTCGAGGACGACGCGCGTTCGGCCCGTGTGGTTGACCGTTTCCTGGCAGATCTGGAGAACCAGAACGCAGGTGTAGCTAAGTAATGGCAGGTGTATCGAGCGAATCGCTGACCGCAGCCCTGGTGGCGCTGGAAGCCAAGCTTCCTTTTGCCTCGCTGCAGTTGGCTAAGGAACTCTTCGGAATCCTGGGAACGGTGGACAGCTCGGCTGGCTTGCGCCGCGCCCTGACTGACCCGTCCCGCTCCGGTGACGAAAAGTCGGCGCTTATCAAGCAGCTCTTCAGTGGGAAAGTCTCCGCGGATGCTGTGGAAATTGCGAGCGGACTGGCCGGCTCACGCTGGGCATCCGCCCGGGACATCGGCGATGCACTCGAGACTCTTGCCGCTTCGGTGGTCATCGCCGTTGCTGAAAACAAGTCTGCCGTCTCTGCCTCAGGAATCACCGGGCTGGAAGCGCTGGAGAACGATCTGTTCTCCTTCAACCAGGCTGTGGAGTCCAACCACGAGGTACAGCGTGCTGTGTCCGAACCGCAGGCCAGCCCGGCTGCCAAGGTTGCCCTCGCCGAAAAGCTCGTGCCCAGTGCCAGCGAAGAAGCGAAAGTCCTTATCGGACAGGCAGTTTCGCAGCCGCGCGGGCTCAAGGTGACCAAGCTTGTCCGTCGTTTCGCCGAGCTGGCAGCCAAGCGCCAGCAGCGCTGGATTGCAACGGTCAGTGTCACCCGTCCGCTGACGGAGACACAGACCAGCCGCCTGCAGGCGGGGCTCAACGCCCTCTACGGTCGCGAGCTCAAGATCAACATGAACGTTGACCCGGCACTTATCGGTGGCATCCGGATCCAGGTCGGTGACGAAGTGGTAGACGCTTCGGTCCTCGCCCGCCTGGGCCAGCTTCACCGTCAGCTTGCCTAGCCAGCCGGACAAGCACAACTTAACGAAACGAAACCCCGGTCATCGTGAGCAACGATGATCACGAAAACAGGAGAGCAGGGACTGCAGATGGCCGAATTGACCATCAACGCCGACGACGTCCGTAATGCGTTGAACGAGTTCGCGGCGTCCTACGAACCCGGAAACGCAGAGCGCGTAGAGGTCGGCCGTGTAACAACCGCAGGTGACGGCATCGCCCGTGTTGAGGGCCTTCCCTCGGTCATGGCGAACGAGCTGCTTCGCTTCGAAGACGGCACCCTGGGCCTGGCCCAGAACCTCGACGTGCGCGAGATCGGCGTCATCATCCTCGGTGACTTCACCGGCATCGAAGAAGGCCAGGAAGTTCACCGCACCGGACAGGTTCTGTCCGTACCGGTGGGCGACGCCTTCCTCGGCCGCGTAGTCGACCCGCTGGGCGAGCCCATCGACGACCTCGGCGAGATCAAGGCCGAGACCACCCGTGCACTGGAACTCCAGGCGCCCGGCGTGACCCAGCGCAAGTCGGTCCACGAGCCGATGCAGACCGGCCTCAAGGCTATCGACGCCATGATTCCGATCGGCCGCGGCCAGCGTCAGCTGATCATCGGTGACCGCCAGACCGGCAAGTCGGCAATCGCGATCGACACGATCATCAACCAGAAGGCCAACTGGGCTTCCGGCGATGTCAACAAGCAGGTGCGCTGCATCTACGTGGCCATCGGCCAGAAGGCATCCACGATCGCGGCTGTCCGCCAGACCCTCGAGGACAACGGCGCACTGGAGTACACGACCATCGTGGCTTCTCCCGCGTCCGACCCCGCAGGCTTCAAGTACCTGGCACCGTACGCCGGTTCGGCAATCGGCCAGCACTGGATGTACGGCGGCAAGCACGTCCTCATCGTGTTTGATGACCTCTCCAAGCAGGCCGAGGCCTACCGTGCAGTATCGCTGCTGCTCCGCCGCCCGCCGGGACGCGAAGCCTACCCGGGCGACGTTTTCTACTTGCACTCCCGCCTCCTGGAGCGTTGTGCCAAGCTCTCCGACGAGCTCGGTGCAGGTTCGATGACCGGCCTGCCGCTCATCGAGACCAAGGCAAACGACGTCTCCGCGTACATCCCGACCAACGTGATCTCCATCACCGATGGCCAGATCTTCCTGCAGTCGGACCTCTTCAACGCCAACCAGCGTCCGGCCGTCGACGTGGGTGTCTCCGTTTCCCGCGTGGGTGGCTCCGCCCAGGTCAAGTCCATGAAGAAGGTCTCCGGTACCTTGAAGCTGGAACTGGCCCAGTACCGCGACATGCAGGCGTTCGCAATGTTCGCGTCGGACCTCGACGCCGCATCGCGCCAGCAGCTGACCCGTGGTGCACGCCTGATGGAACTGCTCAAGCAGGGCCAGTACTCGCCGTTCCCGGTCGAGGACCAGGTCGTCTCCATCTGGGCCGGCACCAACGGACACCTGGACGACGTTCCGGTTGAGGACATCAACCGGTTCGAGACCGAGTTCCTGGAGCACCTCAAACACAAGTCCTCCATCCTGACGACGCTGGCCCAGACCAACGTCATGAGCGATGACACTGCAGAAGCACTGAAGACCGCGATCGTGGACTTCAAGAAGGGCTTCTTCGGCGAGGGAGACAGCCTCCTGGTGGGTGCGGGCCATGAAGAGCACGCCGCCATCGACGAGGCACAGGTCGACCAGGAAAAAATCGTCAAGCAGAAGCGCTAGTTTCGCTGGCAGGGACTGCCGGGACCTTCGCGGGTTCCGGCAGTCCCGGCCACCGGGATCTTAGGAAAGGATAAGTATGGGAGCCCAGATCCGGGTCTACCGCCAGAAGATCAGCTCGACGACGTCGATGCGCAAGATCTTCAAGGCGATGGAACTGATCGCTACCTCGCGCATCGGCAAGGCCCGGGCACGCGTAGCAGCTTCACTGCCTTACGCAAACGCCATCACGCGTGCCGTTTCTGCTGTCGCAAGCCAGAGCGAAATCGACCACCCGCTGACCACCGAGCCGGAGCAGATCCGCCGGGCCGCCGTCCTGGTAATCACCTCGGACCGTGGCCTCGCAGGATCGTACTCCGCGAGCGTGCTCAAGCAGGCCGAAGGCCTCAACGAGCTGCTCGTCGAGGAAGGCAAAGAAGTCAAGATGTACCTGGTCGGCCGCAAGGCGCAGGCATACTTCGACTTCCGGAACCGTCCTTACGAGCGCGTTTGGACCGGCGGCACGGACGCACCGGAGTTTGCCACCGCACAGGAAATCGGCGAGGCATTGCTGGCTGACTTTGCGACCGATTACGCAGAGGGCGGCGTCGACGAGATTCATGTCGTCTACACCCGCTTCAAGTCAATGGTCACGCAGGAGCCGACGGTTGTCCGTCTTCTCCCGCTTGAGGTTGTCGAAGAGCAGGCATCGTCCGAATCGGACCTCCTGCCGCTCTACGAATTCGAGCCGGAAACGGAGCAGGTTCTCGATGCTCTGCTGCCGCGCTACATCGAATCACGTATCTTCGCCGCGATGCTGCAGGCAGCAGCCTCGGAGCTCGCTGCCCGCCAGCGGGCAATGAAGTCCGCCGGCGACAACGCCACGGAGCTCATCAAGAAGTTCACGCGTCTGCGCAACACCGCCCGCCAGGCTGAAATTACGCAGGAGCTCTCCGAAATCGTGGCCGGTGCCGACGCGTTGAACGCGTCATAACCTCCCCGAATTCGGAACCAGCTTTACCTGCACCAAAGTAAACTTAACCCCAACGCCATCTACTGAGTGAAGTGAGAGAGATGACTGCCACAGCTACCGAACACGTAGCCGCGACGACCGGTGCTACCGGCCGTATTGCACGTGTTATTGGCCCGGTTGTCGACGTCGAATTCCCGGCTGACGCAATCCCCTCGATTTACAACGCACTCACCACCGAGATTACTCTCAACGGTGAGACCAAGACGATCACCTTCGAGGTTGCTCTGCACCTCGGCGACAACGTCATTCGCGCCATCTCCCTGCAGGCAACCGACGGACTCGTCCGCGGCACCGCTGTAGTGGACTCGGGCGCCCCCATCTCCGTCCCCGTCGGCGACGTCGTCAAGGGACACATCTTCAACGTCCTCGGACAGCCGCTTGACGTGGCTGAGTCGGAACTCGAGATCACCGAGCGCTGGCCCATCCACCGCAAGGCTCCCGCCTTCGCGACGCTCGAGGGTTCCACCGAGATGATGGAAACCGGCATCAAGGTCATCGACCTTCTCACCCCGTACATCAAGGGTGGCAAGATCGGTCTGTTCGGTGGTGCCGGCGTCGGCAAGACCGTTCTGATCCAGGAAATGATCACCCGTGTTGCCCGCAACTTCGGCGGCACCTCGGTGTTCGCCGGTGTCGGCGAGCGTACCCGTGAAGGCAACGACCTCTGGGTTGAAATGGAAGAGGCAGGCGTCCTCAAGGACACCGCCCTTGTCTTCGGCCAGATGGATGAGCCGCCGGGAACGCGTCTGCGCGTGGCCCTGTCCGCGCTGACCATGGCCGAGTACTTCCGCGATGTGCAGAACCAGGACGTGCTGCTCTTCATCGACAACATCTTCCGCTTCACACAGGCAGGCTCTGAGGTTTCCACCCTCCTCGGCCGCATGCCGTCCGCCGTGGGCTACCAGCCCAACCTGGCTGACGAGATGGGTCTCCTCCAGGAGCGCATCACGTCCACCAAGGGCCACTCGATCACCTCGATGCAGGCCATCTACGTCCCCGCAGATGACTACACCGACCCGGCTCCGGCCACGACCTTCGCACACCTCGACGCGACCACGGAACTTTCCCGTGAAATCGCTTCCCGTGGTCTGTACCCGGCCGTTGACCCGCTGACGTCGACCTCCCGCATCCTGGATCCGCAGTACATCGGCAACGACCACTACAACACAGCCGTCCGCGTCAAGCAGATCCTGCAGAAGAACAAGGAACTCCAGGACATCATCGCCATCCTCGGCGTTGACGAACTGTCTGAAGAGGACAAGATCGTCGTGTCGCGTGCACGCCGCATCCAGCAGTTCCTCTCGCAGAACACCTACACCGCCAAGCAGTTCACCGGCGTCGAAGGCTCCACCGTGTCCATCAAGGACACCGTGGAAGGCTTCACCGCGATCTGCGACGGCGAGCTGGACCACATCGCAGAGCAGGCGTTCTTCAACGTCGGCGGCCTGGATGACGTCGAGCGCCAGTGGGCCAAGATCCAGGAACAGACCAAGTAATATGGCTGAGCTTGAGGTTGAGATTGTCGCAGCAGACCACTTTGTGTGGTCCGGAGCGGCCAAGATGGTCAAGGCCCGCACCAGCGATGGTGAAATCGGAATCCTGCCCGGCCACTCGCCCCTGCTGGCGATTCTGGCCGAAGGTGAGCTGGCCATCGAGCCGGTTTCCGGTGACCGCATTGCTGTAGTAGTCGACGGGGGATTCTTCTCCGTCGACAACAACCGGGTCGTCATTGTTGCTGACAACGCCCAAATGGGCGACGCGGCTACTGCGGGGATCCGCTAGCACGACCTTGATGAACGATACTGTTTTTCCGTTCATCGTCCTGGCAACGATCTTTGCGTTGCTGGTACTTGCACTGTGCCTTTCCGGGGTGCGCCGCTTCAATCTGCGGCGCGCCCTGGGCACGGTGGACGCCTCCATTTGCACGGCTGGAAACAGCTGGCAGATGGGGGTTTGTCGTTATCAGGACAACGACCTTGAGTGGTTCCGCCTTGCCTCGCTGAGCATGCGGCCAAAGCACACTTTCCGCCGTAGTTCGCTGGAGCTGATCGGCAGGCGCAAGCCCACCGAATCCGAGCTGGTCAAGGTCCAGCCCGATGCCGTGATCGTGGAACTCCGCTATGAAGGGCAGGACGTCCTGCTCGCGATGCGGTTCGACGCCTACACCGGGCTGTCTTCCTGGCTTGAAGCCGGGCCGGTCGTCGGCGTCGGCACCTGGCGCTAGCCGCGGTGGACTTCCTCGAAGACCTCCGGCTGGTCGACGGCCCGGTGCTGTGGATTGCCTGGGCTGCCGGCGCCGCGGGCGTTGCCTACTTGCTCTGGCACGGCGCACGGCGCCGCCACGGGAATACCGCCACCCCGCGCCGGTTGGGTTTCCTCCTAGTCCCCGCCGCCGCCATCCTGGCAGCCGCCGCGCTGCTCGCCGGCGTGCACTGGCTGATGATCTACGCCGTCTCGGTCTTCCCGGAGGAGCTGCCCCGCGAGGTCCTGGCCTGGTCCCTTCTCCCGGTCACGGCACTGCTGCTCTGGGCCTTCCGCCTGTGGGGGATCTGGCGGCCCGGACGGGACCCTGCCACCGGGCAGGGAAGCCCCCGGCACCCGGCCCGCGCGGCCGGGGTGGCAACGGGTGCGCTGCTCGGCGTGGTCCTGCTCTCCGCCGTCCAGATCAACGGATACTTTGGCCTCAACCACACGATGAGCGACCTGATGGGCACCGCCGTTGCCCGGATCCAGCCGCTGGAAGACGGGCTGAAACGCGCTCCCGGAGCCCCGGCCGGCGTCAGCCTCTCCGAATGGACCCCCCCGGCTGAACTGCCCGACGGCGGCGTGCTGCGGCGGGCCGTCATCCCCGGCACCACCTCGGGCTTCGGGAGCCGCGAGGCCTACATCTATCTGCCGCCCGCGTACCGGACCACCCCCCGGCCGGCCCTTCCCGTCCTGGTCCTCTTCTCCGGCCAGCCCGGCGCACCGGCAGACTGGCTCACGGGAGGGGCGCTGCGCAGCCGCATGGACAGGTATGCGGCCGAGCACCACGGCGTGTCCCCGGTAGTGGTGGTGGTGGACCCCAACGGCTCCGCCTCGGGCAACACCCTCTGCATGGACAGCAAAATCGCCCGGGCCGACACGTTCCTCGCCGCGGACGTGCCTGCATGGATCAACCGGACGCTGGACGTGGACCCGGACCCCTCGCGGTGGGCGGCCGGAGGATTCTCCTTCGGCGGGACGTGTGCGATGCAGATGGTGACCCGGCACCCGGACGTTTACAGCTCCGCCCTGGCCTTTTCCAGCGAGAAGGAACCCGCCCTCGCGAAGGAGCGGGAGAAGACCATCGCCGCGTCTTTCGGCGGCGACACCGAGGCCTTCGACCGCCAGACGCCGCTGCGGCTCATGAAGGACAACCGCTTTGACGGGCATGCCATCTATTTTGGCGCCGGTGAACGGGACCCCGAATTCATCGGCTACATGGATCTTTTGTCCGATGCGGCGCGCTCCGCCGGGTTCACCGTGGAGGCCCACCGGATTGCCGGTGCCGGGCATTCCTGGGAGACCGCGTCCAGGGGCCTGCCCGGCGGTCTCGACTTCCTGGCCTCCCGCTGGGGCATCCCGCAGTGAGTCCGGGAGCAACGGCACAGAAGAAGGGGACCGGGGCCGCCTCCCTTCAGGGCCTCGGCCTCCACGGCGTCCGGCAGTCGCTGGGGCATCTGCGCGCCATACCCTTCACCCTTGCCGTCCTCGCTGTCTTCCTGATCACCGGCGCAGCCACCGGAAGCTTTCTCTCCGGGCCACCGGAATCGCTGCTCGACGTGGCGTCCGTCAGTGCCCCGGAGCTGAAAGCAGGGCAGTGGTGGGCGCTGTTCACGTCGATGTTCTTCGCCACGAACCTGCTGGCCTACGCCGCGGCCGCGCTAATGATCCTGCTCCTGCTGGGCCTCGCCGAGCGGCAGCTGGGGACGCGGCGCACCGCAGTGTTCTACTTCGCCGCCCAATTCGCGGCGGTGACGCTGTTCCTGCTCCTGACCCAGCTGGCGCGCTACGTCGACGACGGCTGGCTCAGCCGGATGGTCAACGCGCGGCTGATGGGCCCCTACGCGGCGGTCATCGCCGTCTCGCTGGCGTCCAGCGGGCTCCTGCCCACGCTGTGGCAAAGGCGCCTGCGCACCGCCGTCATCTCCATCTCCCTCATGCTTGTGCTGTACGTCGGGCATGCCGAGACGGTCGTCGGGTTCGCCGGGGCACTGGCCGGGCTGGCGGCGGGCTGGTGGATCCAGGGCGACAAGGGCACCCTGCACCGCCACCGCTCCACAGGCCGCGAGACCCGCAACCTGCTCGCGCTGACCGTGGCGATTTTCGCCGTCGGGCCGATCTTGACGGCGACCGTCCGGACGCCCACCGGGCCTCTGGCCCTGCTGCGGGACGTCGTCCTGAACCCGCTGCCCACGCTGAACCAGCTGGAACAATACTGCGGCGGCACCCTGGATGCCACGTGCCTGGAGGCGGGGCGCGCCGGCTTCGCGGGGCCGCTGGGCCTTGCGCTGGCGGTGGTCCCCGTGGTGCTGCTGCTGATCTGCGCCGACGGCATGCGGCACGGCCGCCGGCTGGCCCTGCGGATCGCGATCATGGTCCAGCTCGCCGTGACAGCCATGGCCGCCGTCTACCTGACCCTGGTCGCCAGGATCCCGCAGTACCCCAACCGGCCGCGCACCGGAGTGATGGGATCCGGGTTTGTCCACATTCTGCCGCTCGTGGTGGTCCCGTTGGTGCTGGTGGTGCTGCTCACTGCCAACCGGCGCCAGTTCCGCGTGGAAACAAGTCCACGGGCCCGCCGGGCCCTCGCCGCCGTCGTCGGCGGCACCTGGCTGGTGCTCGCCGCCTGCTACACCGGAGTGTGGCTGGCCGCCGGCGGCATGGACCGCGACGGCGGCCTGCTGGGACTGGCCGCCGAGCTCTCCCGCCAGTACCTGCCGTTACCCATCCCGGGAATCTACAGCCGCATCTTCCAGGGCCGCGACGCCGTCGAGGCTTTCCTGTTCGCCACCTCCGGAATCATCTTCTGGGCGGTCACCCTGGCCGCCGTCTGGCTGGTACTGCAGCGCCGGCTGCACCGCACCGACGCCGGGGCGGAGGACCGCGACGTGGCCCGTGGCCTGATCCGCCAAGGCGGGGACTCCCTGTCCTGGATGGCGCTGTGGGAGCCCAACAAGTACTGGTTCGCACCGGAGGGCCGCGGGGGAGTGGCGTACCAGCAGCACGGCAACGTCGCACTGACGCTGGCCGGGCCCTTTGGCCCGGCGGCGTTCCACGAAGAGGCCGCAGCAGGCTTCATCCGCTACTGCGCCGAACACGCCCTCATCCCGTGCTTCTACTCCTGCACAGACCAGTTGTGGCCGATGCTGCAGGGCCGCGGCTTCCGGCGGGTGGCGGTGGCCCAGGAAACCAGGCTGGCGGTGCGCTCCCTCGAGTTCAAGGGCAAGGACTGGCAAAACGTCCGTACGGCCCTGAACCGGGCGGAGAAGACCGGGGTGCGCGCGGTGTGGGGCCGCTACGCCGACTTTTCACCGGCGCTGCGCGCCCAGCTGAGCGAAGTATCGGAGGAGTGGGCCGCCCAGAAGTCCGTCCCGGAGATGGGCTTCACCCTTGGTGGCATCGACGAGCTTGTTGACCCGGAGGTGCTCTGCTGCGTGGCCGTCGACGCCGAGGGGCAGGTCCAGGGCGTTACGAGCTGGCTTCCGGTGCACACGGAGGGGCGCGTTGTGAGCTGGACGCTGGACTTCATGCGCCGGCGCGGCGACGCCTTCCCCGGCGTCATGGAGTTCCTGATCGCCTCCGCGGTGCAGGAGCTGCGCAGCTCAGTGGAGGTCATCTCGCTGTCCGGATCGCCGCTGGCCAAGGACATGGCGCAGGTGGCGGACGTGGCCGGCGAGGAGGCGGCGGCCGGCGGCCTGGCGGGGATCCTCGACGTCGTCGGGAAAGCACTGGAGCCCGTGTACGGGTTCCGTTCGCTGGCCAGCTTCAAGTCCCGTTTCAAGCCCGACTACCGGACGTTGTACCTTTATTACCAGGACCCCCTGCAGCTGCCGGCGATGGGCCGGGCGCTGAGCCGGGCCTACCTGCCCGGATTGTCCGTGCGCCAAAGCGCACGGCTGCTCAGGACCCTTGTGCGCTGACCCCGGGTCATGGGGCATTCTGCACGGCCCTTGACCACAATCTGGGGCAACAACCCTGGGGCGCCCACACAGGGCACGATTGCAGGGCAACAAGGCGGCAGCACGGGCGGCAACAATTCGGGCCGGCCAATAGCAGCCTCCAATACGGTGTCCAAACAATGCACGGCAATGTGCCAAACAATGGGGTTATCGGACGAAGGATGTGTATAGGTGTAGCCGGTTTCCCGGTGCGGGTGGGGCACATCCTCGCTAGCTAAGCTGTGACGCCGAAAACTGCCCGGCGGGCGTGCCCATAAACCCCGCATCGAAGGAAGCTCCCGGCACCGCAGCTCGCCGTCAGGGGCGCTTTTGAACACCATTTCCGGCCGCTTAGTCCTGTTACCGCGGCGTGTCCGTGTCAACGTGCCCCCGGACTGCAGCCTCCGGGCGGGACCGGCGGCGGCCAAGCCATGCAACTCGAGGCCCCGGCAGGACGTCCGTGACACGGCCGGCAGGTGCCCGCGTCGTGTCCGACAGCCCAAACAATGCGCCAACACGACAAAAAAATGATCCCCGGCTCCGAAGCCGGGGATCATTTTTTTTCGCGGAGACCGCCGCAGGCAGTTTCCGCGGCGGGATACTAGACCAGCGTTACGCCGGTAGCCTGGGGGCCCTTGGCGCCCTGGCCGATTTCGAACTGAACGCGGGCGTTCTCGTCGAGGGTCTTGAAGCCGCCGGTCTGGATCTCCGAGTAGTGAACGAAGACATCGCCATCGGAGTCATCCGGGGTGATGAAGCCGAAGCCCTTTTCAGCGTTGAACCACTTGACAGTTCCCTGTGCCATGTATTTCTCCTCATTATGGATCTTGGTTAAGGCCGGCACACTTCGTGCCGGACTTGGTCACTCCGCGAGAAGAACCTTGGCTGTGGGACCGGAATACCGGGCTTAGGCGGCAGGCGCTTCACGCTCGCAACATGTCTTGCGAGCATGAAAAAACACCTACACAAAGACTCGTATAAGAATTTCATGACAGTTGCGTCAGGTCAACGGGCACGGCGCACAATTGGCATAAATTTTGTACAAAGTATCGATGAATGCCTGAGAAGGTGCATTAGCTGCAGCATTTGCGGCCTTTCCGGTTCGCTGACCGGCCGCGGCCCTTTAGAAGAGCCGGGATTCGACGTCGTCGACTCCGCACATCGCGTCATAGTCGAGGGTGATGCAGTCGATGCCGCGGTCGTTTGCCAAGACCTTGGCCTGGGGCTTGATCTGCTGGGCGGCGAAGATCCCGCGGACCGGAGCCAGCAGCGGGTCGCGGTTGAGCAGTTCAAGGTAGCGCGTGAGCTGCTCGACGCCGTCGATGTCTCCGCGGCGCTTGAGCTCGATGGCCACGGTGCCGCCCCTGGCATCCCTGGCCAGGATGTCCACCGGGCCGATGGCGGTGAAGTACTCGCGGCGGATGAGGGAGAAACCGGCGCCCAGAAGTTCGATCTGGTCGGCCAGCAGCCGCTGCAGGTCCGCCTCCACGCCGTCCTTGATCAGCCCGGGGTCCTGGCCGAGCTCGTGGGAGGTGTCATGGAGCTGCTCATGGATGTTGATGATCAGCCGGTCATCGGTCTTGGCCGACTGGACGGTCCACTGCTCCACCACGCCGGTTTCGACGTCGACCTCGTCCGGAGTGGAGACCCGCAGGGACGCGGGAGGACTCATCCAGTTCAACGGCTTGTAGGATCCGCCGTCTGAATGGACCAGGACGGAACCGTCGGCCTTGACCAGCAGGAGCCGGGTGGCAAGCGGAAGATGGGCTTTGAGCCGGCCGACGTAATCAACGGAGCAACGGGCTATCACTAAACGCACCCGGTCAACACTACCGTCTGCGGGGACAGGAGGCACCCGGACTGGGGCAGAATGGAACCATGCCCCGTTCCAACCGCCCCCGCCGTGCCGTCCCAGGACGGGCCGGATCCGGTAGGGGAGCGAAGCCCGGAGCGAAGGGCGGCCCGGTGCCCGAGCTGGACCTTGAGCGCGCACGCTCGGGTTTCGCACGCCGTGAGAGTGCGCCGGACGGCGAGTGGTCGGTCCGGCCCATCACCGCCGGACGCGCCGAGAAGACCTACATCTGTCCGGGCTGTTCGACGGCGGTTCTGCCCGGCGTGGCCCATCTCGTCGTGTGGTCCGAGGACCACCTCTTCGGGGCGGCCGCGGGGCTGGCGGAGCGGCGGCACTGGCATACCAACTGCTGGACCTCCCGCAGCTACCGGTACCGCTGACTGCTTCGCGGAACATCTCCGCTTGCCGTCTCAGTCCGGCGGCTGCGCTTGCTGTCTCCGCTTGGTGCCTTCGCTAAGCTGGACGCATGAGTTTTGACCCGGCGTCGTACGTCTTCAGCCAGCCTTCCGCACCGACCGCGATCCGCGCCTCCACGGTTCTGCCCGCCCGCCGGGAGAACGTGGAGCTCCGCACCGGCGACGGGCACCGGCTGGTCGGCGAGCTGGCGCTCCCGGAGTCCGGCGAGGTGAAGGCCACCCTCATCACGCTCCATCCGCTGCCCACCCACGGCGGCTTTATGGACTYGCATGTCTACCGCAAAGCCTCCTACCGCCTGCCCGCCCTCGCCGGGATCGCCGTGCTCCGGTTCAACACCCGCGGCACTGCCTCGCCGCGCGGAACCAGCGACGGAGCGTTCGAGGAGGGCATCGGCGAACGCCTGGACGTCGAGGCGGCCGTGCAGTTCGCCGTCGACCGCGGCCTGCCGAACCGCTGGCTGGTGGGCTGGTCCTTCGGGACCGAGCTCGCATTGATGTACGGCGCTACGGAGCCGGTGGCCTCCGGGGTGGAGGGCGCCATCCTGCTCTCGCCGCCGCTGCACCGGGCCACTGACGTGCACCTCAAGGAGTGGGCGGCCTCCGGCAAGCCGCTCAAGGTCCTGGTGCCCGAGCACGACGATTACCTCCAGCCGGCTGCGGCCACGGAGCGCTTCGGGGTGGTGCCGCAGGCCCGCGTCGTGGGCGTGGACGGCGCCAAGCACCTGTGGGTGGGGGAGAAGTACGCCGGCCGGGTGCTGAACGAGATTGTCGAGGAGGTGCTGCCGGGAGGCTACGCCGGCTCGGGTACTGGACTGCCGCAGGAATGGGACGGTCCGGTCGCGACGGCGCACGCCTGAGGGCACACTGCAAAAGACGCTACGAAAAAGGACAGCCGCTGCGTGGATCCACGCAGCGGCTGTCCTTTTTCGTAGCGAAATGCTTGCTAGTGCTTGTCCTGGCGGACGATGAAGATCTCCTTGACCAGGAGCATGATGGCGGCTGCGGTGGGGATCGCGATCAGCGCGCCCAGGACACCCAGCAGGCTGCCGCCGGCGATCACCGAGATGACGGCGACGGCGCCTGGAACCGCGACGGCCTTCTGCATGATGCGCGGGGAGATGAAGTAGGCCTCGAACTGCAGGTAGGCGAAGTAGCAGATGGCATAGACCACGGCGGTTTGCCAGCCGGCCGTGAGGGCGATCAGCGTGACGATCACGCCGGCGATCAGGCCGCCGACCAGCGGAATGAAGGCCAGCAGGGCAACGACGAAGGCCAGCAGCACGGCGAACGGGACGCCGACGATCGTCATGACGATGAACGCGAAGGTGGCGTTCACGAGGGCGACGACGGCCTGGCCGATCACGTAGTTGCCCACCGAACCGGTGATTTCCTCGGACAGGGCCTCGACCCTGGCACGGCGCGACCGGGGGGCCAGGCGGTAGCCCCACTTCTTCATGGCCGGCAGGGCAGCCAGGAAGTAGAGGCTGAGCACCAGCACAATCAGGGCGCCGAACAGGCCGTTCGCCACGGTCGAGCCGAAGCCCACGACGCCGCCGAAGATGCCGCCCATCGCCTCCGGGTTGTTGACGAACTTCTCCAGCTCCTGGGTGATGCGTTCCCGCACCCCGTACTGGTTGTCGATGCTGCGGAAGAAGTCGGAGTTAATGAACTCCGTGATCCAGCTCGGGGCCTCCTCGACGATCTGGGTGACCTGCTGCACGATCGTGGGAATCAGTGTGGCAAAGAAGGCGGCGACGGCCAGGGCCAGGGAAGAAACGGCCACCACAATGCCGGCGGCGCGGGGGAACTTCTTCGCCTCGAGCCAGCGCACCACCGGGTCCAGACCCAGCGCGATGAACAGCGCCGCCACGATCCAGAGGAGCAGCTGCGTTGTGTTGGAGCCGATCCAGTAGACGAGCAGGGCCACGCCGACGCCGACAGTACCCATGAACCCGACGTAGAGGGGGTGCTGGGAGGACATCCGCGGGCCGGGATCGCCAAAACGGGTGCCCGTCTCAGTCTCGGGTGTCGTCTCGTCGTCCTGTTCCGGGGGCATTTCGAAGCGCAGGCGCGGCTGGGCTCCCGGAAGGGGCTGGCGCAGGCGGTGGGCCATCGCGTTCAGCATTCCGGCCAAGGCTGACCGGCGGGGGGAAACCTGCTCCTGCGGACCGCCTGCCGTGCTGCCGGATTCCTGGCTTTCTTCTTGTCCTGAGAGGGGCGGATCCGTGTATCCAGTCACTGCGTTGAAAGCCCTTAATCCTTGAGAATTTTCCCGTCGGTGCCGCGGTCACGGCCCTACTGTGATGATCAACGCAAACACTATCAGCAGGCTTGTTTTGGCGCGGTGAGGCGGCTTCTGCGGAGGCCGCGGAAGGGGTTGACAAGCAGGCCGATCTGACTCCGTGGTAACAAAACCGTTACTATTGAAGCTAAGTGTCCGCTGATGATAGGTAATATTTTGCGTTTCAAGACTGCAGTTGCATTAGTGCTGCTCGGCCTCCTGACACTCCTGGCCGGTATCGGCCAAAAGACTTTCTGGGCCCCGGCCGAGACCGTAACCGCCACCGCACCCTCCGGTGCCACCGCGGCGCCGCTGACCGTATTTGACGAGAAGCTTCGTACCATGCGGGACGGCACGGTGACGATCAACGTCAAGGGCGAAGGCAGCTTCATGCTGGCCGCCGGGCGCCCGGACGACGTCGAGGCCTGGGTCGGTCAGACCGCGCACAACACGGTCTCCGGCGTGTCCGAGGACGGCAAGGCGCTGCAGTTGACGCATGCCGACGGCGAAGCGACCGCACCTTCACCGGCGGGTTCGGATCTGTGGGTCAGCACGGAGAACGCCAGCGGCGAGTTGAAGTACGACTGGACCCCGCCCGCCGACGGCGACTGGTCGCTGCTGCTCGCGACGGACGGCACCGAGCCCGCCCCGACGTCGATCACCATGACCTTCCCGAATGACACCTCTACTCCGTGGGCCATCCCGTTTATGGTCCTGGGCGGCCTGCTGATCCTGGCCGGCGCCGCCCTGCTGGTGCTCAAGCCCAAGTCCGGGACCCGTTCCGGGACCGGCGGCGGTTCAGGCGATGGTTCGACCGGTGGGAGCGGCTTTGCCCGCCGTGCGCAGGCCAAGGCCGCGGCCCGCAACGAAGCCCGGAAATCCGCCGCAGCCACGGCAGCGGTCCCCGTTGTCGACTCGCCGGCAGCTGACTCGAAGGGCGCAGCCCCGACAAACACAGCCCCGACAAGCCCGGACCCGGCAAATACTGGCCCGACGAACACCACCCCCAAGGGCGCCGCAGAGAAGTCCGTTGCCGCGCCGGCCACCGTATTGCAGCGGCTGAGGCGTTCCGGAGCGGTCGTGGCCGTGCTGACGGCCACCGCCGTCGCCGGCAGCGGCGTGGCGGCTCAGGCCAGCCAGGCGCCGGCCCCGTCGCCGGGCACGTCGTCCGCCGCAGCGGAGCAGGCCCCGGATTCGCCGGTGCTGGTCGATGCCCAGTTCCGCCGCATCCTGGAGCAGGTTGCCAGTGCGGTCGACGCCGGCGATGCCGCCAAGGATGCCAGCAAGCTGGAGCCTCGCGTGGCCAATCCCGAACTCGAAGTCCGCACGCAGAACTACAAGATCCGGTCCCAGGTCGGCTCGTATGAGGCCCGCATGCCGGTCCGTGCCACGAAGCTGCTCACCACCGTGGTCACCGAGAAGCGCAGCTGGCCGCGCACGGTCATGGCCGTCACCCAGGGCGAGGGCAACGTAGTTCCGCAGCTGCTCACCCTCACCCAGGCCTCCGCGCGGGAGAACTACAAGCTGGTCCTCACAACACCGCTGCAGCCGGGGACAACTTTCCCGGGGATCGCACGCGGCGGCACGCAGACTGTGGCGCCGTCGGATAAGTCGGGCCTCCTCTACAGCGGCGAGGAAGCATTGGGCGGCCTGGGCGACCGGCTGAATTCCGCCGATTCCGCGTTCAAGGACAAGCTCGCCGAGGGCGAGTCCTCCCCGTACATTGCGGACACGCTGGCCTACCAGGCCGATGTGGTGAACTCCGGCGTCAACGGCACCTTCTCCTTCACCCACAAGGTGGTCCCGGAGAGCGTCGTGGTGTTCCGGACCGCCGACGGCGGGGCGCTCGCCCTGGGCCGCCTGAACTTCGCGTTCGACGGTACCCCGAAGGCCGAGGGCGACAAGCTGACCATCGGCGACGACGCAGCTGCCCTGGCCGGCGGCAAGGAGACCAGCACCGGCATGGTGCTGAACTTCGCCGAGTCCGTGGCTGTCTACATCCCGCCGGCCGGGTCCCAGGACCCGATGAAGCTCGTGGCCGCGACCCGCGGCCTCACGGGAGCCAGCTTCAAGTAGGACAGGGCCAGCCCTGAATGAAACGGCTGACCGAAGCCACGCTGACAGGAAAGACCCGGCCGCCTGGCCGGGTCTTTTCTGCTCTCCGGGTCCGCCAGGTGGCACCGCCCGGGGCCGATGTGGCTAGAGTGGAACCATGACTTCGCCAGCTTCCCGACCGGTCCCGCCTGCTGCCGCCAACCCGCTTAACCTGCGGGGCGCCGTCGACCTCTCCGCCCTGAAACAGCGACAAGCCGCGCCGCCGGCCGCGGCTGGCCCGGCAGGCATGCCGGGCGCTCCGGGGGCACCGGACAACGGGGACGCGGAGCACGGCAGCCGTCGGCTGCGGGTGGACATCACCGAAGCCAACTTCCAGGAACTCGTGGAGCTGTCCGCCCAGGTTCCCGTCGTCGTCGCGCTCTGGGCGGCGTACTCGCCCGGCTCAGCCGAACTGGTTGACGTCCTCGAGCGGATCGTGGACGGCTACGACGGCCAGCTGGTCCTTGGCGCCGCCGACGTCGAGGTGTTCCCGCAGCTTGCCCAGGCGTTCCAGGTCCAGGCGGTTCCCACCGCCGTCGCCCTCGTCAAGGGCCAACCGGTGCCCCTCTTCCAGGGCGGCGCCGAGGAAACGCAGGTCCGCGGCCTGTTGGACGAACTGCTTAAGGTCGCCGCCGCCAATGGCGTGTCGGGACGGATCGGCACGGGCGGCCCCGGCGCCGCCGCCCCCGAGGCTCCGCCCCTGCCACCCCTGCACCAGAAGGCCTTCGACGCGATCGAGGCCGAGGACTACGCCGCGGCCGCGGACGCTTACCGCCAGGCGCTCCTGGAGATGCCCGCCGACGCGGAAGCCAAGGCCGGGCTCGCCCAGGTGGAGCTCATGGGCCGGCTCCAGCCGGTCTCCGCCGCGGACACGGACGCACTGCGCAAGCTGGCCGCGGACGAGCCGGACAACCTCGAAGCCCAGCTTGGTGTTGCCGACGTGGACATCGCCGGCGGACACGTCGAGGACGGGCTCGGCCGGATCGTCGCGTTCATCGGCCGAAACTTCGGCCCCGAGCGCGAAACGGCGCGGGTCAGGTTGTTGGAACTGTTCGACGTCGTGGGCACCGGCGACGACCGGGTCGCGAAGGCTCGCCAGAACCTGGCACGGGTCCTCTTCTGATGGGATCCGCGCTCTTCACGCCGCTGGACCTGCGCTCCCTGCACCTGCAGCACCGCGGCTGGGTATCGCCGATGTGCCAGTACAGCTGTGAGCCGGAAACCGGTGAAGGGGTCCCCAACGACTGGCACCTGATGCATCTGGGCTCCTTCGCCACCGGCGGCGCAGCCCTGATCCTCACCGAAGCGGCCGCCGTCAACGCCGCCGGCCGGATCAGCCCGCGGGACGCCGGACTCTACAACGACGACCAGGCGGCGGCGTGGGAACGGATCACGGCGTTCGTCCACCGGCACGGATCCGCGGAGACCAAGATCGGCACCCAGTTGGCGCACGCCGGCCGGAAAGCGTCGTCCTACTGGCCGTTCTCCGGCCAGAAGGGCACGGTGGCTGCCAACGACGGCGGCTGGCCCATCGTGGGTCCCGGCACCTCGGCCTTTGACGGCTACGACGCCCCCTCCGCGTTGTCGGAGGAGGAGATCGGCGGCGTGATCGCCGATTTTGCCGCAGCAGCGGAGCGGGCCGTCGGTGCCGGCTTCGACACAATCGAAATCCACGGCGCGCACGGCTACCTCCTGCACCAGTTCCAAAGTCCGCTGGTCAACGACCGCACCGACCGCTGGGGCGGCGACGAGGCAGGCCGGAACCGGCTCACCCTGGCCGTGGTGGATGCCGTGCGCAACGTCATCCCCGACTCCATGCCGCTGCTGCTCCGGATCTCCGCCTCGGACTGGGCCGAGGGTGGCATCGATGCGGAGGCGTCGGTGCGGATGGCCAAGGCGGCCTCGGAACATGGCGTGGACCTCGTCGACGTTTCCAGCGGCGGCGCCGTGGCTTACCAGCAGATCCCGGTGGGGCCCGGCTACCAGACCGATTTCTCCGCCCGGATCCGGCGCGAAACCGGAGTCAGAACCGGGACGGTCGGGCTGCTGACCTCGGCGGGCCAGGCCGAACATGCCGTGGCCACCGGACAGGCCGACGGCGTCTTCATCGCCCGGGCCGCCCTGCGCGACCCGCACTGGTGGCTGAGGGCCGCGTTCGAACTCGGCCATGAAATGGCCTGGCCGCCGCAGTACGAACGTGCCATTCCGCGCCACTCCTTCTAGCGGCCTGCGGGCGGGACTTCCGGCGGAGAGTGTCCGCCCATGGGGGTACGCCTTGCGGACGATCCATTCCGGGTAGGGTGGCGGTTAGTCTAACGACATGACTTTTCAGCAACCGCATCCGCCTGCCCCTGAAAGCCAGCCAGCCCCGCCGGTGCCCGCGCTGTCCCTGCGCGGGCTCGCCAAGCGCTTTGGCGGCAAGATCGCCGTGGACGGTATCAGCCTGGACGTTCCGGCGGGCTCCTTCTATGGAATCGTCGGTCCGAACGGCGCCGGCAAGACCACCACCCTGTCGATGGCCACGGGACTGCTGCGGCCCGAGTTCGGCACCGCGTTCGTGCACGGGGTGGATGTCTGGAAGCAGCCGCTGGAAGCCAAAAAACTGATGGGCATCCTGCCCGACGGCGTCCGGCTCTTCGACCGGCTGACCGGCGAGCAGCTGGTGAGCTACGCCGGGCTGTTACGGGGCATGGATAAGGACGTCGTGGCAGGGCGCGTCAAGGAGCTGCTCGCGGCACTGGACCTCAGCTCCGACGCCGGCACGATGGTGGTGGACTACTCCGCCGGCATGACCAAGAAGATAGCGCTTGCCTCGGCCCTGATCCACGCACCGCGGCTGCTGGTGCTCGACGAGCCGTTCGAATCCGTCGACCCGGTGTCCGCGGCCAACATCCGCGACATCCTGGACCGCTATGTGGCGTCTGGCGGCACGGTCATTGTCTCCAGCCACGTCATGGACCTCGTCCAGCGGATGTGCGACCACGTCGCCGTCGTCGCCGCCGGACGGCTGCTCGCCGCCGGGACGGTCGAAGAAGTCCGCGCGGGCGAGTCCCTCGAAGACCGCTTCGTCCAGCTGGTCGGCGGCCGCAACCCCACGGAAGGTCTCGAATGGTTGCGCACCTTCTGAGGCTCAAGCTGATCCTGCTGCGCAACAGCGTCCGGCGCAGCCCCTGGCAACTTGTGGGCCTCGGCGTCGGCGTCCTGTATGCCCTGGGACTCGTGGGGCTCGCCATCGCGGGACTCCTGTTCCTCCGCGGGGAGGACGCCGGCTTGGCGCACACTGTCGTGGTGCTGGGCGGCGCCGCGGCACTTTTGGGGTGGGCCGTCGTCCCGGTCGCTGCCGCGGCCGCGGACATGACACTGGACCCGGCACGGTTCACCACCTTCGCTGTGCCGATGCCGCAGCTGCTCACGGGCCTGGCCCTCGGCGGGCTGATCGGCATCCCGGGCACGGCGACCACGCTGGTGGCGCTTGGCACCGTCGGGACCTGGTCCCGGAGCCTGCCCGCCGCGGGCGGCGCCCTGGTGGGCGCGGTCCTCGGCGTGCTGAGCTGCATCGTCCTGTCCAAGGTGGTCACCACCGCCACCGCAGGGCTGGCCAGTTCCCGCCGTTTCAAGGACGTCAGCGCGGTGATCTTCCTGATACCCCTCATCCTGATGGGCCCGATCATCGCCGGCATCGCCGACGGGATTGCCAGTTCCGGGGATTTCCTGACCGGGCTGGCCCGCACGCTGTCCTGGACGCCGGCGGGGGCCGCGTGGTCCCTTGGCGGCGACCTTGCCGCGGGGAGCTACGGCGCCGCGGCCCTCAAGTTCCTGATCGCGCTTGCCACACTCGGCGGACTCGCGTTCTGCTGGAAGCTCCTGCTGCAGCGCGCGCTCGTGACGCCGCCCTATGCCGGCAGTTCCCGAAAGCGGGCCGGCGGGCTTGGCTTCTTCGGGCTGTTCCCGGCGACGCCAACGGGCGCGGTCGCCGCACGGTCCCTGACCTACTGGCTCCGGGACCCCCGGTACTCTGGCTCCCTCGTCATTGTCCCGCTGCTCCCGGTGCTGCTTCTGTTCCAGGCCACCCAGACGGGATCCTACGGGCTGCTCCTCTTCATCGGCCCGCTGACCGCGTTTCTGCTTGCCTGGTCCATCTCAGCAGACGTCTCCTACGACAACACCGCCTTCGCGCTGCATCTCTCCACGGGCGTGCGGGGCGTCCACGACCGGCTCGGCCGGGCGGTGGCATGCCTCGTTTTCGCGCTGCCGGTGGTGCTGGCGCTCAGCGTCCTGCCGTTCCTGATCGGTGCGGACTGGCAGCAGTTGCCCGCGGTGCTCGGCTTGTCCCTCGGCGTCCTGTTCAGCGGGATCGGGCTTTCCTCTGTCGTCTCGGCACGCTACACGACGGCCGTGCCGCTCCCCGGGGACAGCCCCTTCAAGAAGCCGCCCGGCAATGTGGCGCAGACCCTGGCGGTGCAGTTCGGCGGGATGGGGGCACTCCTGGTCCTGATGATCCCGGAAATAGCGCTCGTGGTGGCACAGTTCGTCACCGGAAGCGCCGTGCCCGGCTGGATCAATCTGGTCCTGGGCCCCGTCCTGGGGCTCGTGTTGTTCGCCCTCGGAGTCAGGCTGGGCGGCAAATGGCTCGATGCACGGGGGCCGGAACTGCTTGCCCAGTTGGCCGTCAACCGCTGACGCGGGCGCCGCGGGCGGGACTGGGATAACCTGCCCCTAGGGGCGGATCCGGCAACGGGTGCGGCCAAGCGCCAGTGCAACGGTAAGGCAGCGGTACAGGCCGCAGCGGCCGCGGCAGTGCAACGGTAAAGGCAGGGCCATGGAAGTCGTCATTCTGTCCGGCAGCAAGCCAGCCGCCGCGCTCGCGGCCGATGCCGTGGAGGCGCTGCTCAGGCGCAAACCCGACGCCGTCCTGGGCCTGGCGGCAGGTTCGTCCCCGCTGCCGGTCTACAACGAACTCGCGCTGCGGCACGAACGGGCCGGCCTGGACTTCAGCCGGGTGCGTGCCTTCGCCCTGGATGAATATGTGGGGCTGCCAGCCGGACACGCGGAGTCCTACCATGAGGTGATCCGGCGCGAATTCACCGAGCGGGTGAACATCGACCCGGCGAACGTCCGCGGCCCGGACGGCTCGGCCGCGGACATCCCCGCCGCCTGCCAGGCCTACGAGGACGCCATCCGCGAGGCCGGGGGAGTGGACCTGCAACTGCTGGGCGTCGGCACCGACGGCCACATCGGATTCAACGAGCCCGGGTCCTCCCTGGCCTCGCGGACCCGGATCAAGACGCTGATCGAGCAGACACGCCGGGACAACGCACGGTTCTTCGGGAGCCTGTCCCACGTCCCGCACCACGTTGTGACCCAGGGACTGGGAACCATCCTGGAGGCCCGGCATGTGATCCTCATTGCCACCGGCGCGCAGAAGGCGCAGGCCGTCCGCGACCTCGTGGAAGGACCCGTCGCTGCCATCTGCGCGGCCTCGGTCCTGCAGCTGCACCCCCATGCCACGATCCTGCTGGACGAGGCGGCGGCGTCGTCGCTGCGGCTCGCCGACTACTACCGCCACAGCTATGAGAACAAGCCCGCGTGGCAGGGGCTGTAGCACTCCACCGTCAACATGCCGCCGCCGCACTCCCGCCCTGCTGGTGCCGTTTCGTCCGATCCAGCGGCTAAGATGGGACTCATGAACAGCATGACCGATCCTCTCGAAAACGACCCGATGCGCGAGCTCTCCGGAGCCGGGACGTCGACGGCCACGATCGAGCGCGAGGAACTGCGCCAGGAAGTCGAACCCGGTGACCGGGAACGCTTCTCGCACTACGTGCGCAAGGAAAAGATCATGGAATCCGCGCTGTCCGGGGAACCCGTCATCGCCCTGTGCGGCAAGGTCTGGACGCCGGGCCGCGATCCGAAGAAGTTCCCCGTCTGCCCTGAATGCAAAGAGGTCTACGACGGCCTCCGCCCGGGCAGCGACGGCGGCAAGGGTTCCGGCGACAAGTAGCACGGCCGCGCCAGGCGGGGACGCAACGGCTCCGCGCGTCCCGCGCTGACAAGCGCCGCCCCGTGCCGGGGTAGCCTGTTCTCCCGATGAATGGTGCCCGGTCCATGCTGGCCGGTGATTGCTTACGGTTTATCCGAAAAAGATTGGTGTTTTTTGTGCTTAAGTGGGTTTCCCCGTCAGCGGCAGCAGCATGCGCAATGGAGGGCCCTCAGTGACAGAGACACTCTTCGGCGGACCCGTACTGCCGCCCGCGTATCCCGAGCGGGCAGCCTGGGGCACCGCGCCGAAGCTCCGTGCCTGGCAGCAGGAGGCCCTGGACAGCTATTTCGCCACGCATCCCAGGGACTTCCTCGCAGTCGCTACCCCCGGCGCCGGCAAGACCACCTTTGCCCTGCGGGTGGCTTCCATGCTGATCGAAGCCAACATCGTCAACCGCGTGACCATCGTGGCGCCCACCGACCATTTGAAGCGGCAGTGGGCCGACGCGGCCGCCAGGGTGGGCATCGCCATCGATCCCAACTTCAAGAACGCTGACGGCCAGCACGGCCGCGGCTTCATCGGCGTCGCGGTCACGTACGCGCAGGTGGCGAGCAAGCCGATGCTGCACCGCGCCAAGACCGAAGCCGCCCGCACGCTGGTCATCCTCGATGAAATCCACCACGGCGGCGAGGCGCTCTCGTGGGGTGACGGGCTCCGCGAAGCCTTTGAACCCGCGGCGCGCCGGCTCTCACTGACGGGCACGCCGTTCCGTTCCGACACGTCGCCGATCCCGTTCGTGGAATACGCAGAGGACCGGGACGGCATCCGGCGTTCCAAGGCCGACTACACCTACGGCTACGGCAAAGCGCTCCGGGACCACGTGGTCCGGCCCGTGATGTTCATGGCCTATTCCGGCCAGATGCGCTGGCGCACCAGCGGCGGCGAGGAGATGGCCGCCTCCCTCGGTGAATCAGCCGTCACCAAGGACGTCACCTCCCAGGCCTGGCGGACCGCCCTGAACCCGGCGGGCGAATGGATTCCCGCCGTGCTTGCCGGGGCGGACAAGCGGCTCAGCGAGGTGCGCCGGACCGTTCCCGACGCCGGCGGACTGGTCATTGCGACCGACCACGAGGACGCGCGCGCCTACGCCGGGCAGCTGAAGCGGATCACCGGCGAGTCGCCCACGGTCATCCTCTCGGACGACACAAAGGCCTCCAGCAAGATCGAGGAGTTCACCGCCAGCGAGAAGCGCTGGATGGTGGCCGTGCGCATGGTCTCCGAAGGCGTGGACGTCCCCCGGCTCTCCGTCGGCGTCTACGCGACCTCCACCGCCACTCCGCTGTTCTTCGCCCAGGCCGTGGGGCGTTTCGTGCGCGCGCGGAAGCGCGGTGAGACGGCGTCGGTCTTCCTGCCCTCGGTGCCGCAGCTCATGGCGCTGGCGAACTCCATGGAAGCCGAACGGGACCACGCCCTGGACCGCCCGGAGAAGGAGGACGGCGACGGCCTCTTCAACCCGGAAGACTCGCTGATGGACGAGGCGAACCGCGAGGAGAAAGCCTCCGACTCGCTGACCAAGGGCAAGTTCGAGGCCCTGGATTCGCAGGCCTCCTTTGACCGTGTGCTGTTCGACGGCGGCGAGTTCGGCACCGGCGGCGAGGTGGGTTCGGAGGACGAGCTCGACTTCCTCGGGATTCCCGGCCTGCTCGACGCCGAACAGGTCGGCACGCTGCTGCGCCAGCGCCAGCACGAGCAGCTCAACCGCAAGAACGCGCGCGCACCGCAGAGTGCGGCCGGTCCGGCCGTGGCCGCTGCCGTGCCGGACCACCGCATGCTGATGGACCTGCGCACCGAACTGGCAAAAAACGTCGCGGCCTGGTCTGCGCGGACCGGCACGCCGCACGGCGTCATCCACACCAAGCTCAGGACGGTCTGCGGCGGCCCGGCCGTGGCGCAGGCCAACGAGGAACAGCTGCAGACCCGGCTGCGCAAACTGCAGGACTGGTTCATCGGCCGGAAGTAGGGGCGGCAGGCACACGGCGGAGCACAAGAAAGGGACCGGGGTTACCCGGTCCCTTCTTGGTGAAAGATTTCGCAGCTGCGGGCTCGACGCTACTGGGTGCCGGCGGTGCAGAGCTCGCTGAGTTTCTGGCCCGCCTCGGTGTAGGAGCCGTGCAGCTCCTCGAGCTTGGCGTTGTCGGGGTTCTCCTGCGCGGACGCGTCGAGGAACTCGATGATGGAGTGCAGCGGAGCCTGCAGTTCCTTGGACGCCGTCGCCTCGATGGGCCGGAGCCGGTTGGCGAGGCGGATCATCCCGGCCTTGTCCGCCGCGGACGTGGGTCCGGCGCCGACAGACTGGATCCGGGCGCAGCTCTCCGCAGTGGTGTCTTGCGGCGCAGAGCAGCCGGCAGCGCCGAGCAGGGCCCCGGCAGCGATCAGGACGGTCAGGGTCTTCTTCATGATGTACTCCGGGGTTCTTACTGGTCAGACGATATTGGCAAGGATTTCGAGTCTACTGCGGCGGCACGGCTTTCCCGTCAGCGTGCAAGGAACGTGCGGGCGAAAGACGCCGCCTCAGGCGATGTCGACGCCGCCGAGTTCCATCTCCGCGATGGCGTCGTCGAGATCCTCGGCCACCCCGACGGTGAGATCCCGCAGCACAGTGACCGAGTACCCGGCCTGCACGCCGTCGAGGGCGGTCGCCCTGACGCAATGGTCGGTGGCGATTCCGACGACCACAACGTCCTCGACGTCGTGGCTCTGCAGCCAGTCGTCGAGCCCGATCGCGTCCTCGCCGGCCAGAGCCACGCCTCCGGTCTCGACGTCGAGGTCACCGCCGGGGGCGCCCCCGGCGACCGGCATGGCGCCGGGCTTCCGGTCCCCGGTGGGCACGGCGTCGTCCGGGGCCAGCAGGCCCTCAAAGCCCGAGTAGGCCGCGGTGAACTGGCCCTTGCGGAAGTAGGCCTGGATGTATTCCGTGTCGAGGTCAGGGTGGAGATCGGCGCCTCGGGTACCGGCCACGCAGTGCTTCGGCCAGCTGTCGATGAAGTCCGGCTCCTCCGAGAAATGCGCACCGGGATCGACATGCCAGTCCTGAGTCGCCACGACGTGGTCGAACTGCCCGTGGTGGGCGTCGACGTATTCGCTGATGGCGCCGGCGAGTTCAGCGCCGCCTTCGACGGGCAGGGAGCCGCCTTCGCAGAAATCGTTCTGGACGTCGACAATGATGAGGGCGCGGGACATCAGTTCTCCTCGTACATGGTGGGGATGGCTGCTTCGCCGCGCTGCAGCCGGTTCACGACTGCGGGAAGCTCCTTCATGGTGTCCGCGTGGCGCTGGCGTGCGCGCAGCACACCCTCGGGACCGGTCCAGCCGGGCAGGAGTTCGCCGTTCTTGACGAACTGCTGCAGCAGGGGCCGGTCGTTGCCGTCGTCCTCCGGGCGGTGCCCGATTCCGACGATCTCCTGGGTGGCCGTGCCGCGTTCGTTGAGCTTGCGCAGCGCGTACTTTCGCCCTCCCTTGCTGGTCTTGTTCTTGGCGGCTTTGGCGACGGGTTCGAATTCGCCGCCGTCGTCCGTGCGGCTGACCAGCTTGTAGACCATGCTGGCGGTGGGGGCGCCCGAACCGGTCACGAGGGACGTGCCGACGCCGTAGGAATCCACCGGGGCGGACTGCAGGGCGGCGATGGCGAACTCGTCCAGGTCGGAGGTGACGATGATGCGGGTCCGCTCGTTGCCCAGGTCGTCCAGGAGCTGGCGGACCCACTGCGCCTGCGCCACGAGGTCGCCGGAGTCGAGCCGCACCGCGCCGAGCTTGTCACCGGCCAGTTCGACGGCGGTACGCACCGCCGCCTCGACGTCGTAGGTGTCCACCAGCAGTGCGGTGCCGGCGCCCATCGAGGCGATCTGCGCCTCGAACGCCTCGCGCTCGGAGTCGTGCAGGAGAGTGAAGGAATGCGCGGCCGTGCCCACGGTCTTGAGCCCGTAGCGCAGGCCGGCCTCCAGGTTCGAGGTGCTGTCGAAGCCGGCGATGATGGCGGCGCGGGCGGCGGAGACGGCCGATTCCTCCTGCGTGCGGCGCGAACCCATCTCCACGCAGGGGCGGCTGCCGGCCGCGGTGATCATCCGCGAGGCCGCCGAGGCGATCGCGCTGTCGTGGTTGAGGATAGACAGGATGTACGTCTCAAGGATGCACGCTTCTGCGAAGGTGGATTCAACAATGAGGATGGGGGAGTTCGGGAAGTACGCTTCGCCCTCCGCGTAACCCCAGATGTCGCCGGAGAAGGAGAACCCGGCCAGATAGTCCAGGGTCTCCTCGTTGACCACCTTGGTGCGGCGGAGGAAGTCGATTTCGACGTCGCCGAAGCGGAAATCCGCGATGCCCTCCAGCAGCCGGCCCGTGCCGCCCACAATGCCGTAGCGGCGCCCGTCCGGCAGCCGCCGGGCGAACGCCTCGAACACTGACTTGCGGTGGGCGGCGCCGGAATGCAGCGCGGCCTGCAGCATGGTCAGCTCGTAATGATCGGTGTACAGGGACGTGCGGGGACGGTCCCAGCCAGCTGAGGTACTCACGAATTCACTCTAGTCCCCACCGGCTCCCACGTCTCGCTTCGCTTCGCCGCGGGGCCCTCGCCGGCGTGGGCCCACCCACCGGCTCCCACGTCTTGCTTCGCTTCGCCGCGGGGCCCTCGCCGGCGTGGGCCCATCATCCACATAGAATGGACAGATGACCCTCAGCGTTGCGCTCGGCCCTGATACCCAGGAGAGCACCCAGACCGGAACAGCGACGTCGACCGATGTCCTGATCGCCCCGGACGTCCCGTGGAACCTCGTGATCTGGAACGATCCGGTGAACCTGATGAGCTATGTGAGCTACGTGTTCCGCAGCTATTTCGGCTACTCGGAGGCCAAGGCGAACAAGCTCATGCTCGAAGTCCACAAGAAGGGCCGCTCCATCGTGGCGCACGGCAGCAAGGAGCAGGTGGAGCAGCACGCCGTCGCGATGCACGGCTACGGTCTGTGGGCCACTGTGGAAAAGGCCACCGGCGGCGCCGGATCAGGCGGGGGATCGGGCAAGGGCAAGGGAAAACGTGGCTAAGGCATTCAAGTACGGCATCAAAGGCATCAGCGGCTACCTGGAACCGGCCGAGCGGGAACTGCTGCGCAGCCTGTTCGACGACGTCGTGTCCATGCTGGAGCCGGAGGAACGCGCCAATGAGGACCCCCTCGCGGCGCTGGTCGGACTCGACGCCGACGCCCGCGAACCCTCGGACCGTGCCCTCCGCCGGCTGCTTCCGAGCGTTTCTAAGAACGACGCCGCCGCCTCGCTGGAGTTCCGCCGGTACACAGAGCGGTCGCTGCGTGAGAGCAAGATCGGCGCGCTGAAGGCCGCGTCCCTTGGGCTGGACAAGGACGAGCTGGTCCTGACGCCCGACGACGCGCGGCACTGGTCCATGGCGCTCAACGACGTCCGGCTGGTGCTGGCCGAACGGCTGGACATCCGCGACGACGAGGACGCCGGGCACGTGCACCTGATGCAGGACTGGTCGCAGGCCGAAGACGTCGAGAGCTACCTGGCGCTCGTCTACAACTTCACCACCTGGCTCCAGGAATCGCTGGTCCAGGCAATGCTGCAGTCGCTGGAGACGCACGGCTGAGCTGCGGCTCAACAGTGCCTGGGCAGCGGCGTGTGACACATTTGACATGAGTCGGACAACACAATGTGATGGCCGGGCCCGTGGCTAAGCCCTATCCTCGAATAATCATGACTTCAGCATCGAGCATGGATCCGGCAGCGGGAGCTGTTGCGGACTCCCCAGCGAGCAGTACCGGCAGCAGCCAGTCCGTCAGCCAGGCCTACAGCGAGATGGGTTCGCGTCCGATCGGTGTGTTTGATTCCGGCGTCGGCGGACTCACCGTGGCCCGGTCCATCATCGACCAGCTGCCCAACGAATCCATCCTGTACGTCGGCGACACCGCCCACGGCCCGTACGGTCCGCTCCCCATCGCCGAGGTCAGGGCCAACGCCCTGGGGGTGATGGACGAGCTGGTGGATTCCGGCGTGAAGCTGCTGACCATCGCGTGCAACTCCGCCTCGGCCGCCGTGCTGCGGGACGCCCGCGAACGCTACACGGCCAGGTACGGGATTCCCGTCGTCGAAGTGATCCAGCCGGCCGTGCGCCGTGCCGTCGCTGCCACCCGCACCGGCCGGGTGGGCGTGATCGGCACCTCCGCCACCGTCGGCTCCCGCGCCTACGAGGACACCTTCGCCGCTGCCCCGGACCTGCACATCACCTCCGCAGCCTGCCCCGCGTTCGTGCCCTACGTCGAAGCCGGCATCACCACGGGCCCGGAGCTGCTCGCCGTCGCCCGCGAGTACCTGGAACCGCTCAAGGCCGCCGGGGTCGACACAGTCGTGCTGGGCTGCACGCACTATCCGCTGCTGACCGGCGTCATCTCGTATGTGATGGGAGAGGACGTCACGCTCGTCTCCAGCGCCGAGGAGACGGCGAAGGATGTCTACCGCGCACTGGCCTCCCGCGGGCTGGAGCGCACCGACGCCACGGCGCCCGAACACAACTTCATCGCCACGGGAGACGCCTCGCAGTTCGAGCACCTCGCCCGGCGCTTCCTCGGCCCCGAGGTCCTCAGCGTCCGCCACGTCGACCATGTGGCGGCCCAGTACCCCACGGGCAGCCTGGCCAGGATCACGCCGGAAATGATTGCCGCAGCGCAGGCCGGCGCGGGCCGCCCCCGGATCTCCAACTTCGTTGGCGGATCCGCGGGCGGGGGAACCCTGCTGTGAAGCTGACCATCGTGGGCTGTACCGGATCTTTTCCGGGTCCGGGCTCGCCGGCGTCGTGCTACCTGCTGACCGCGAACGACGGCGAGCGGGACTGGAAGATTGTGCTGGACCTCGGCAGCGGGGCGCTCGGCGCCATCCAGCGCTACACCGATCTCGAGGACATTGACGCCATCTTCCTCACCCACCTGCACCCGGACCACTGCATGGACCTGTGCGGGCTCCATGTCGCCGTGCGCTGGAAGCCGGGCGGCTGGGGCCGCGGCAGGATTCCCGTGTGGGGGCCCGCCGCCACCGCCGACCGGATGGCCACGGCCTACGGCCTGGAACTGGACCCCGGGATGCACGAGGAATTCGACTTCAGCAACTGGTCCGAGCGCAAGCCGGTGACCATGGGCCCCTTCACGGTCACCCCGTACGCCGTCAACCACCCGGTCGAAGAGGCGTACGCGCTCCGCGTGGAGGTCACCGAACCGGACAAGGACGGCAACCCCGTCACCCGGGTGCTCAGCTATTCGGGGGACACCGACTCCTGCAGCGGCCTCGAGGATGCGGCCCGCGACGCCGACCTGTTTCTCTGCGAGGCAGCCTTCGAGGAGGGCCGCGACGACGGCATCAAGGACGTGCACCTGACCGGCAAGCGGGCGGGGGAGGCCGCCGTGGCCGCCGGTGCCCGGCGGCTGCTGCTGACCCACATTCCCGTCTGGACCTCGCCGACCACCGTTATGGCGGAAGCCAAGGGTGTCTTCGGCCAGCATGTGGCCGTGGCCGTGGCGGGTGTGCACTACACCATCTGAACGGGGCCGGGCACCGCGCGCCGGGACCTGCCAGGGTCGATAAGCTAATGGCATGACTTCCGAAGCCCTTACCGCCCCCATCATCCGCGCCGACGGCCGCACGCCCGATCAGCTCCGGCCGATCAGCATCACCCGCGGCTGGTCCAAGCAGGCCGAAGGATCGGCCCTGATCGAGTTCGGCAACACCCGGGTATTGTGCACGGCCTCCCTCACCGAGGGCGTGCCCCGCTGGCTCAAGGGCGAAGGACGCGGCTGGGTCACGGCCGAGTACGCCATGCTGCCGCGGGCCACCAACACCCGCTCCGACCGCGAGTCCGTCAAGGGCAAGATCGGCGGACGCACCCACGAGATCTCCCGTCTGATCGGCCGGTCGCTGCGTTCCATCATCGACACCAAGGCCCTGGGCGAGATCACCATCGTGCTGGACTGTGATGTCCTGCAGGCCGACGGCGGAACCCGCACCGCCGCCATCACGGGCGCCTACGTGGCCCTGGCCGATGCCATCCGCTTTGCCCGCGAAAACAAGATGATCGCCCGCAACGCCCAGCCCCTGACCGACACGATCGCCGCCGTCTCCGTCGGCATCATCGACGGCGTCCCCATGCTGGACCTGCCGTACGTCGAAGACGTCCGCGCCGAGACCGACATGAACGTCGTTGTCACCGGATCCGGCAAGTTCGTCGAGGTCCAGGGCACCGCCGAAGGCGCCCCCTTCGACCGGGACGAGCTCAACAAACTCCTCGATCTCGCCCTGATGGGCACCGAGCAGCTCGCCGCGATCCAGCGCGAGACCCTGGCGGAAGCCCCGTGACAGGGGGCACAGCGCCGCGGCTGGTGCTCGCCACCCACAACAAGGGCAAACTCCGGGAGCTCCGCGAACTGCTGCGCGGGCAGGTGCCCGGCCTCGACGTCGACACCCAGGTGGTGGACGCGGGGGCCGTGGGTGCCCCCGACGTCGCCGAGACCGGCGTGACGTTTGCCGAGAACTCGCTGCTCAAGGCCCGCGCGGTGGCGATGGCCACCGGGCTCGTGGCCATCGCCGACGATTCCGGGCTCGCCGTCGATGTGCTCGGCGGGGCACCCGGGATCTTCTCGGCCCGCTGGGCCGGCCGGCACGGGGACGACGCCGCCAACCTGCAGCTGCTTCTGGACCAGCTGGCCGACGTGCCGGATGAGTTCCGGGGCGCCGCCTTTGTCTGCGCCGCGGCGCTAGCCGTACCCTCTTCCGGCGCAGGTGCGACCCCGGAGGAGGGCCGGGAAGTCGTGGAATACGGGCAGCTGGAGGGTACGCTGCTGCGCGCACCGCGCGGGACCGGGGGATTCGGCTACGACCCGGTGCTTCAGCCCACCGGGCTGGACCGCAGCTGCGCCGAGCTCAGTCCCGAGGAGAAGAACGCCATCAGCCACCGCGGGCACGCCTTCCGGGCGCTCCTCCCGGCGATCATCGAGGCCCTGTCCGGAAGGTAGCCGGCAGCCGCACTGACAGTTAACAAAGGAAGGCGCCCCACGACGTGGGGCGCCTTCCTTTGGCTTGTCCGTCCGGGCTGCTGTCCGGACTGCCGCCCGGAACGGGAGCTACGGCGTCTTGCGTTCCTCTTCGGGCTCGTGCTCCTCGATGAACTCCTCGACGACGTCGGTGCCGTACTTTTCGGCCTGGCGCTTGGCGATGAAGCCGCGGGCGACCTCAATGCCGATCGGGATCACCGAGACCAGGACGATGATGATGAAGATGATATCCAGGTTGTCGCGGACCCACGGGAACGTGTCGCCCAGCAGGTAGCCCAGCAGGGTCACGCCGCCGCCCCACAGCACGGCGCCGATGACGTTGAACAGGAAGAATTTGCGCTTGTCCATCTGGGCGACGCCCACAATCACCGGGACAAAGGTCCGGATGATCGGCACGAAACGGGCCAGGATGAGGGCCTTGCCGCCGTGCTTCTCGAAGAAGGCGTGGGCGCTTTCGACGTTTTCGCGCTTGAAGAGCCTGGAATTGGGCTTGTTGAAGATGGCCGGGCCGGCCTTGGACCCGATCAGGTAGCCGACCTGGTTCCCGATGATCGCCGCGGCGATGATCAGCGCAATGAAGGCCCAGATGTTGACCTTGATGGTCCCGGTGGCAACCAGCAGCCCGGCCGTGAACAGCAGTGAGTCGCCCGGCAGGAAGAAGCCGACCAGCAGGCCGGTTTCCGCGAAGATGATGCCGCAGACCAGCAGCACCACCCACGGTGCGAGGGCGGGGTCGGCCAGGAAGATCTGGGGGTTCAGCCAGTCGGGCAGGAAGGAGGCCAGCTGCGGCTGGACCGGTCCTGCACCGCCGATCGTGGACACGGCAAAGTCATTCAAAGCTAGAAGGTTCACTTGTTAAGGGTACTTGACGGCCGGCGCGCCAGCCTTCCTTCCCGGGCCCACGGCGCGCGACAGGCGGCAGCCCGGTGCGGGCCGGCCCGGATTCGGGCGGTAAAGTTTGGGGCGTGGGTTTGGACTTTACGGCGATCGACTTTGAGACGGCGAACGGCTTCCGGGGTTCACCCTGCGCTGTTGGCCTCAGCAAAGTCCGCGGCGGAGTCGTCGTCGAGGAGGCGTCCTGGCTGATGCGGCCGCCGGAAAACCACGACCGCTTCGACCACCACAACGTCCGGATCCACGGCATCCGGCCCGAACAGGTGACCGGGCTGCCGCGCTTCGGCGAGCTGTTCCCGGAGATCGGCGCCTTCATCGGCGGCGACATCCTGGCCGCCCACAATGCCGCCTTCGATCTCGGAGTGATCCGCTCCGGCCTCGAGGTCTCCGGCCTCGCCGGCCCGGCCTACGACTACGTCTGTACCGTGATGCTGGCACGCCGCTGCTACTCACTGGTGTCCAATTCCCTGCCGTATGCTGCCGAGGAAGCCGGTGTCCCGCTGGTCAACCACCACGACGCCGCCGAGGACGCTCGGGCGTGTGCCGGGATCCTGATTGACATTGCCGCGCGCAACGGCGCGGGCAGCATCGCCGAGCTCTACCTGTCCCTGGGCCTGACGGTGTCCCGCCAGCCGGCGTTCGACCCGCGGCGCGACCCGCTCTCCAAGGCCAGCCAGTCAGCAGTGGAGGCACTCGCCGGCGGAGCTGGCGCGGCCGTCCCTGTCCGGGACTACCGGCCGGGCTGGCCCGAGGAGGGCGCCAACCCGCTGCCCAACGCCTTCGCCGATCCCGGACACCCCCTGTTCGGCCAGACCGTCGTGTTCACCGGTGAACTCGCCATACCGCGGCCCGAGGCCAAGATCCGTTCCGCCGAGTTCGGCGCCAGTCCGGAAAGCCGGGTCACGGCCCGCACCACGGTCCTGGTGGTGGGAGACGGCTTTGTGGCCGCCGACCTGCGCTCCGGCCGCCTCACCGGCAAGGCCCGGCGCGTACTGGAGCTGCACGAGCGGGGCCGGCGGATCGAGGTCCTGTCCGAAGGCGAATTCCTGCAGATGGTGGGCGGTCACGTTGCTTCGGCCGCGATCGCCTGAACGCCCGTTCGGGCATGTGAGGCGCACAGCACGTCGGGAGCCGGGCGCGCCAGGGGTCATACGGCGCAACAAACATTCCGCCCGGGCGGGCCCGCTCCTAGCTTTGGACGATGAGCAAACCCACCTCGGCGCCCTCCGGGAGTCCGGCGCCCGCAACCGCCCGGAAGAGCGGAATCGACTGGCGGGCGGTCTTCGCGTTTCCGAACCCGGTGAATGAGTATGCCGCCCGCATCACGGCCGGACTCGTGGTGATCCTGTCCGTGGTGACGCTGCTGACCGGCTTCGGCTGGGGACTTGGCGTCATTGCCGCCGGGTTCTGGCTGCGCGTCCTGTTCGGCCCGCGGATCTCGCCGCTCGCCCAGCTGTCCGTCAAGGTCCTGACGCCGCGGCTGGGTAAGACCCGGCTCGTGCCGGGCCCGCCGAAGCGGTTCGCGCAGGGCATCGGTGCCGCGATGTCCACCGCCGCCGCCGTCCTGCTGGCCGTGGGGCTGGCGCTGGCCGCCTGGATCCTGCTCGCGGTCCTCATTGTTGCCGCGTCCCTCGAAGCGTTCGCCGGCTTCTGCCTGGGCTGCGCCATCTTCGGTTTCCTCCAGCGCCGCGGCCTGATCCCCGAGGACGTGTGCGAGGCCTGCAACAACATCACCCTCCGCAGCGCCTAGGTGTCCGGGGCGTCCGGCACTTGGGCGCGGGCTTAGGGGCCGGTGACCGCCGCCAGCTGTGAGGCCATGCCCCGGATGAGCTCCGGGGCCTCGAGAACGTCGAGCCACTCCGCCGGCAGGCAGTCCTCGCCGTAGAACGTGCCCAGGATGTTGCCCGCAATCGACGCGGTGGAGTCACTGTCGCCGCTGTGGTTCACGGCGACGGCGATGGCCGCACGGAAGTGGGCCTCCGGGTGGCCGGCAGCCGCCGTCGGATCCGGTGCCGTAGCCAGCACCGCGTAGAGTGCGACGGCGAGGGCCTCCTCCGCTACCCATCCCTCACCGAGTTCCCGGACCAGTTCCTCGGGGTCGAGCACTGCGCCGGCGGCGCCCAGCCGGAGGGCTGTCTCGAGCCGGGCGACAAGATCGGCGTCGGGCTCTTCACCTTTGCGCTGGTGCCCCGCGCCGAGTTCTCCGAGCGCGAATTCCGCAGCTTCACGCAGTCCGCGGCCGGCGGACAGGGCATGGATGAGGAGGCTGAAGACGCCGGAGCTCTGCCGCGCCGCGGGATGCCCGTGGGTGAGCGATGCCGCATCGGCGCTGAGCTTGTAGACGGCTTCGGCCGGGATGTAGGGGACCAGGCCGAAGGGGGCGGAACGCATGACGGTGCCGCAGCCCTTGGAGTCCGGATTGACGGGTCGGTAGAACGTTCCCATCTCGCCGGTGGCCAGTCCGCTCAGGCAGGCGTTTCCCGGAGCGCGGCGGTGCTTCAGGACGCCGTGGGAATCGATCCAGCGGGGCGGCTGGAACGGTGCCGCGTCCGGCACCGGCACACCCTGGGTGGCGAGCCAGCGCAGGTACGCGAGCCACAGGCACGCGTTGGTGTCCGCGGCCACGCCCGAATTGGCCCATTCGAGCGCCTCGAGCAGCCCGTCAACGGTGTAGAGCGTGAGTTGCGTGTCGTCGGAGAAGTGGCTGCCGCCGTCGAGCGCTGAAAAGTCCTGCAGCCCGTCCGGGCCGTACGTCGAACGGATCGTGGAGATGTCGTCGAATTCGACGGCGTACCCCAGCGAATCACCGAGGGCGCCGCCCAGCAGGCACCCGTGGATCCGGGATTCGCGGGACGGTGTTGACGGCAGTGCGGGGGTGATGACGGGCTCATTGCTCATGACTTAGAATTTTACCCCGGCCCCCAGTCGGAGCCGGTGCCACAAGTCAACAGCGGACAGCAGGCGACGAATGCGCGAACCAGCATGGCGGAAGACCGGATCCACCCCCGACTACCGGTTCTCGCTCGCCAACGAAACGACGTTCCTGGCCTGGATCCGGACTTCGCTGGCCCTGATTGTGGGGGCCCTGGGCATCGATCAGCTGTTCCCGGAGATTGCCCCCGCCCCGCTGCGGATCGCCATGTGCGTTGCTTTGGCGTTCATCGGTGCCGTCCTCGCCGTCCTGGCCTACCGCCGCTGGGGGCAGATGGAAGAAGCCATGCGCAACAACCGTGAGCTGCCGTTTTCCGGTGTGATGCTCGTGATGACGGTAGGGGTGGCGGCGGCCGCGTTTGTGCTGGCCGTGCTGCTCGTGGTGGCCCGGTGAGCGCCGCCGCCGTGCGGGACCCCGGATTGCAGCCGGAGCGGACCGAGCTGTCCTGGGGCCGGACGCTGCTGGCCATCCTCGCCGCGGACCTGCTGATTTGGCGCAGCTGGGCGGTCGCGGCGTCGCAGCCCGTCCCCGCCCCGGACCCGGCCTCCAACTACATCAGGTGGGCAGGGGCCGCAACCACTGACTTTCTCGGGGTTTGTGCCCTGGCAGCGATGGTCGCCACCGTGGTGCTGTGCCTCTGTGTGCTGGTCCGGGTGCGGCAACTCCGGCACTCCTCCCACGCGCCGCCGGCCTCCCTGATACGCTGGGCCGCCGCCGGCGTCATTGTGCTGGGCGCCGCCGCCGTCGCCGCGATTGCGCTGGGCCGCTAAGCCGGGGTCCAGCGAACGTCCAGACTCCGCTGGCAGACTGCTCGCTGACCCCAAACAAAGGAATTCCTGAAATGACTACGCCCGCGACAGCCCACGTGCCTGCCGCCACTGATGATTCGCCGCGTACCGGGCTGCCGGGCCGGCTTTCCGCCGAGGCCCTCGGGACGTTCTTCGTGGTGGTCGCCGGCCTGGGCGTTCCGTTGTTCACGATTCCGCAGTCGAACCCGCTCTCCGCCTCCCTCGCGGCAGGCCTGGCGGTCACTGCCGCGATGCTGGCGTTCGGGTACATCTCCGGCGGCCACTTCAATCCCGCGGTGACGGCGGGACACGCCATTGCGGGCCGGATCCGGCTTGCTGACGCCGGAGCGTACGTGGGCGCGCAGCTGGTGGGCGCACTGCTTGGCGCCGTGGCGCTCTTCGGTATCCTGCGCACCGTCCCCAACATCGCCGACACCAGGGCGGCCTTCGACACGGTTTCCGCCGGGTTCGGCGAGAATTCCGTCATCCAGGTGCCCCTGGCCGGCGTGCTGCTCCTGGAGGTGCTGGGCGCAGCCCTGCTGGTGGCGGTATTCCTGAGCGCCACCTCGGCGCGGAACCCGTCGCGGCTGGCGGCGCCCTTCGCCGTCGGCCTGACCATGGCCGTCCTGCTGCAGTTCGGCCAGGCGCCCGGCAACATCCCCTTCAATCCCGCGCGCGCCACGGCGTCCGCGCTGTTCAGCAGCCCGGACGTCCTCGGGCAGCTGTGGCTCTTCTGGCTGGCCCCGCTGGTGGGCGCGGCCCTCGCCGGGCTGGTGTACCGCGGCTTCGCGCACGTCGCCCCGGCCGCGGCGGTGCCGGCCGCGGCAGTGCCGGCCGCTGCGGCGGGCGAAGAGGCGGACGGGGAGGAAGCCTTGTTGGCCGGGCCCGGCGAAGAGCCGGAGTCCGACGCCGGAACGCCGGCCGCAGCGACGCCGGCACCTGCCGAACGCCAGGCGGGCGGGGACGAGGCCCGCGATTTCTTCGACAAGCGCGGGCAGTAACCCGCACCCGGCATCGAGTCCGCACATCCAACGCGGGGTCACCCCCGGCCCATCCCGCCCGACGAGGCTTCTGGATGGGCTCGGAGTGACCCCGCGTTTGCCGTTCCGGAGCGGTGGCGCAATCCTGTCGGTGGCAGCCGATACCGTAGGAGCATGCGGTTATTGCACACCTCGGACTGGCATTTGGGCCGGTCGTTCCACGGCGTCGGGATGCTCGACGCCCAGCGCGCCTTCATCGACCAGCTCGTCTCCTTCGTGCGGGACGAGGCAGTCGACGTCGTCCTGATCGCCGGCGACGTCTACGACCGCGCCCTGCCGGGTGTCGACGTCGTCCGGCTGCTGGACGACGCGCTGGTGGGCCTGACCGGCGCCGGCGCCCAGGTGGTGCTCACCAGCGGCAACCACGACTCGGCCATCCGGCTCGGCTTTGCCTCCCGGCTGCTGGAGCGCGGGGGAGTGCACCTGCGCACTAGGCTCGCCGAGCTGGACCAGCCCGTCCTGCTCCCGCTCGACGCCGCCCGCCCGGACGCCGGGCCGGTGCTTGCCATCTACGGCATTCCCTGGCTGGAACCACGGCTCGTAGCCGAGCAGCTGGGGGTCGAAACCGCCAGCCACTTCGAGGTAACCCGGGCGGCGACCGCGCGGATCCGGGAGGACCTGAGCCTCCGTTCCGCATCCCGGACCGTCCATTCCGTGGTCCTTGCCCACACCTTTGCCAGCGGCGGGATCAGCTCGGACAGCGAACGGGACCTCAGCATCGGCGGCGTCGGCGCTGTCCCGTTGGATCTCTTCGACGGCTTCGGCTACACGGCGCTGGGCCACCTGCACGGCCGGCAGGAGCTCTCGCCGTCCGTCCGCTACTCCGGTTCGCCGCTCGCGTACTCGTTCTCCGAGGCGCAGCACAAAAAGGGCAGCTGGCTGGTGGATGTCGACGCTGACGGCGTCGGCGCTGCCCGTGAAGTGCTGTGGGAAGCGCCCCGGACTCTGGCCGTGCTGCGCGGCAAACTCGAGGAGCTGCTTTCCGCCGAGGACCATGCCTGGGCTGAACCCGCCTATTGCCAGATCACCCTGACCGACGCGCAGCGTCCGGCCCAGGCCATGGAACGGCTGCGCGCGCGGTTCCCCGACACCCTGGTGCTGGGTTTTGATCCGGAAGGTGCCGGGACCGCGCCGAAGACCAGCTACAGCAGCCGGCTCGCCGAGGCCGAGGATGACCTGTCCATCTGCTGCGGCTTCCTGGAGCACGTCCGCGGCCGGGCAGCAGACGACCGCGAGGCAGCCGTCCTTGCCGAAGCCCTGGAAGCCGTGCGGCTGGAAGGAGTCTCACTGTGAGAATCCATCGCCTCGAGATCTCCGCCTTCGGGCCCTTCGCCGGCACCGAACACATCGATTTCGACCGGCTGAGCGCCCACGGGCTGTTCCTTCTCAACGGTCCCACGGGCGCCGGCAAAACCAGTGTCCTGGATGCCATCTGCTTCGCGCTTTACGGGTCGGTGCCCGGGGCGCGGCAGGACGGAAAGCGGCTGCGCAGCGACCACGCCGAGCCCGCGGCGGAGCCGCGGGTCACGTGCGAGTTCTCGGCGCGCGGGCGGCACTTCGAAGTCTCCCGCTCTCCCGCCTGGGACAAGCCCAGCGCCCGCGGGAAGAACGGCTTCACCGTGCAGCAGGCCAACACCCTGCTGCGGGAACGCGTCGACGGCGAATGGATCGAGAAGTCCGGCCGCAACGACGAGGCCGGCGCCGAGATTACCGATGTCCTCGGGATGAACCGGGAGCAATTCACCCGCGTCGTGATGCTGCCGCAGGGCGATTTCGCCGCCTTCCTGCGTTCCAAGGCCAGCGACCGCCTCGACCTGCTGCAGAGCCTCTTCGGCACCCAGCGTTTCGAGGCCGTGGAACAGGAACTTGGCCGGAAAGCGCAGGCTGCCCGCACCGAGGTCGCCAGCCTCAACGGCCAGCTTGAGCTCCTGCTCGCCCAGGCGGAAGCCGAAACTGCCGCGCTGGAGTTCGACCCGGCGGATGCCCCGGACCAGTCTGACCCTGACTCTTTCCTGGCCTGGCTGGAGACCAACGCCGCCACGGCTGCGGAGCAGCGTCGCGCGGCAGCGCTCGACGCCGATGGGCTGCGTGCCGGCCTCTTGTCCGTCAGGGACGCCGCAGCAGCGCGCGCCGCCCGCCAGGCCAAGCTGGCCGGAGCCGAACGCCGGCGCTCCGAGGCTGAGGCTGCCGCCCCCGCCATTGCCGCCAAGAGCGCTCAGCTGGGCCTGCACCGAAAGGCGGAAGTCCTCGGCGGGCAACTGCAGGCCGTGGACAGCGCCGGGACGGCGGAGGACCTGGCGGCGGCCGCCATGGCCGCGGCCGCAGAAAATGTGCGCACCGCCGCCCTCACCGATCCCGAACTTGCAGCTCTGCGGAACACGTCCGCGGGTGGCGGGCCGGACCTGGGGCCCGCTGACTTCCCGGGCGGCGGCGGTGTTGCGGAGAGCACCGCCCTGGACGGCCCCGGCCTGGAGGGCGAAGCCTTGCGGTCCGCGCTGGCGGGACTTCGCTCACTGCGCGCGGTGCTGGCCGAACGGCTGCCTGATGAGGCCAGGCTCGCCGGCCTCCGGAGCCGCAGCACCCAGCTTCGCCTGGGCCTGGCGCAGCTGGACGACGGGCGGGCGTCCGGGGCCGCGGCCCTGGTCGCCCTGCGCAATGAATCAAATGCACTGCTCGCCGCACTGCGTCCGCTCGAAGAACTCGCCGCGGAAGTCCAGCTTCGGACGAAGGAGGCCGCCGCGGCCGAGGAACTGCTGGTCCTGGTGCGGCGTTACGCTGCTGCCGAGCAGGCCCGCACAGCCATTGCGGAACACCATGCCGGCGCCCGGTCGGACTACCAGGACCGGCGCCAGCGCTGGCTCGATCTCCGCGAGGAACGGCTGGCCAACGCCTCGGCCGAGCTCGCTGCCCAGCTGCAGGCGGGCGTCCCCTGTCCGGTCTGCGGCAGCCCCGAGCATCCGGTCCCCGCCCCGGCCGCGGCGTCCGCCCTGGACGTGGCCGAGGCCGAACAATCCGCGCAGCACGCCTGTGAGGCGGCGGAGTCCGCCCTCGCGGCGCTCGAACGTGAACTCGCCGAGGCGCTGCAGGAGGTTGCCGTTCTGGCGGCACAGGGCGGGGACACCGCGCCGGAGGACGCCAGCCTGGACGCCGAACTGGCGGGGGAACGCGCCGCCGAAGCACGCCGTGCGGCGGCTGACCTCGACGTCAACCGCGCGCGGTACTCCGAACTGGGCGAAGAAATCGCCGGCGCGGAGGCGGCCCAGGCGGCCACGGCATCAAGCATCGCCCAGACCGAATCCACCCTCACTGAAGTCCTGGAGCAGGCCGATTCGCTCGAACTGGCCCTCGACAATCTTCGGGCTTGCCACCCCGTTCTGGCGGACCGGATCACGGCGCTGGACGGCACCGCGTCCGTGCTTGAACACGCCGACGCGGCACGGACCCGGTTGGAACAGGCCGTAGCCCGCTCGGCGGAGGCCCGGCAGCAACTGGAGCTGGCGCTCCCTGGCACTGGTTTCGACTCCGCGGAGGCGGCGCGGGCCGTCCTGCTCCCGGCAGCCGATTCCGCGGCCCTGGAAGCCGCCATTCGCGCCGGCCAGAACGAAACGGCCCGGATCGAGGAACTTTTCGCCAGCGAGGAACTCGTCCTGGCACTGCACGAGCTGTCAACGGAAGGCGGCCCCGTCGCCGGGGAGCTGGTGGAACAGCTCCGTGCAGACGCGGCCGCGGCCGAACGCTCCGCCCGGGACGCCGAACTCGCGGCCGGCCTCGCGGAAAAGTCCCTGCGGACCCTGGGCACGATCGCCGTGAACTATAAGCAGCTCGCGGCGGACGGACGGGAGCCGCGCGAACGGGCGCAGCTGCTGGCCGCCGTCGCCGACGCGGCCCGGGGCGGGGGAGACAACAACTACCGGATGAGCCTGAACAGCTACGTGCTCGCCGCCCGGCTCGAACAGGTGGCTGTCGCGGCCTCGGAACGGCTGATCGGCATGAGCGATGGACGCTACACGCTGCAGCACACCGACGCCAAGGCGGTCCGCGGGCAGAAGTCCGGCCTCGGCCTGGAAGTGGTGGACCAGTGGACCGGTCAGCGGCGCGACACTGCCACCCTGTCCGGCGGTGAGTCCTTCATGGCCTCGCTGGCCCTGGCCCTCGGACTGGCGGACGTGGTGCAGCAGGAATCCGGCGGCGTCGACATCGAGACGCTGTTTGTGGATGAGGGCTTCGGCAGCCTCGACGAACAGGCCCTCGAGCAGGTCATGGATGCCCTCGAGGGGCTCCGGGACGGCGGGCGTGTGGTCGGTCTGGTGAGCCACGTGGGGGAAATGAAACAGCGCATCAGCACCCAGCTGCAGGTGGTCAAGGGACGCAACGGGTCTGTGCTGCACATCTCCGACGACGCCCGGGGCTGACACGCGTCTGCAGGCCCGGCCGCCCTCGGTTTCCGGGGAGGCAGGGGTGCCGGGCCTGCAGAGTTCCAGGCTGCCCTTAAGGCCGCAGTTGCGGCTATAATTGGAGCGTTACCGGGTCGCGCGCATCGGGAGGAGGGACGATGCGCACCATTGAACGAACCCGGAATCATGGCTCTCTCAACGACTTCCCAGGCGCCCGTTTCTTCCGCGCCGGATTTTCCTGACACCGCTGCCCGTGGGCCGGTCTCCCCGCCGGAACCCACCGCCGCAACACAGCCGGCACAGCGCACTGGCGGGCGGTTCTCCCGTTTGCCCCTGCTTGCGGGGAAAACCTTCATCCCGATCGGGCTCTTCGCCCGGCTTCCGCTCGCCATGCTCACCGTCGGGGCGCTGACCCTGGCCACCGCCGTCACCGGCTCCTACGCCGTCGGCGGGGTGGTGGCCGGAGCTGTTGGCATCGGCTCCGCGCTCGGCGCCCCGGTCTTCGGCGCGCTGGCGGACCGGCTGGGCCAACGCCCGGTGCTGCTGTTCGCCGCCGTCTTCAACACTGTGGCCGTCATTGCCCTGATCCTCGCCGCCTACCTGGTCCCCGGCGGAGATGAGCTGGCCGCCGCCGTCCCGGTCCTGGCCGCCGCCTTCGTGGCCGGTGCGAGCTGCCCGCAGGTCGGCTCCCTGGCCCGGGTCCGCTGGATGGCATTGACCTCCCGCGGCGGACGCGACGCCAACCCGGCAGACCTCGACACGGCGCTGTCCTACGAAAGCACCGCCGACGAGCTGACCTTTGTCCTGGGACCGGCCCTGGTGGGCATCCTCGCGAGCCTCATCGCACCGTGGCTGCCGCTCGCCCTCGCAGCGGCCCTGACCATCACGCTCGTCCCGGCCTTCGCGGTGCACTCCACGCACCAGGCGGTGGTCCGGACACCGGCGCGGACAGCGGCCGGAGAGGCTCACCGGAAACAGCTCCGGGCAAACCTGACGGCCGGGCAGCGGGCAGGTGCCTTCGCAGCCGTCGGGCTCCCGGTGCTGGCCATGGTCTGTATGGGCACTTTCTTCGGCTCCACGCAGACGGCGCTGAGTTCCTTCTCCGCCAGCTTTGCCACGTCCGAGCTGGCGGGCCTGCTCTATGCGGTGATGGGGCTGAGCTCCGCGGCGGCGGCCTTGTCGGTGGCGTACTGGCCCCAGCGGTTCACGGTGAACGCCCGCTGGCTGGCCTGCGCCGCGCTCATGGCAGGCCTCGCACTTCTGCTGTTGTTGCCCTCGACGGCGCTTCCCATGATCCTCGTGCTCCTTGTCCTGGGCCTGCCGGTGGGCCCGCTGATGGTCACGGTCTTCGCGATCGGCGGTCAGGTGGCCCCTGCGGGCAAACTCGGCACGGTTATGACCGCGCTGGCCAGCGGCATTGTCGCCGGCACCGCGATCGGCTCGTCCATCGCGGGGCAGCTGGCGCAGCACCAGGGCTACTCCACGGCCTTCGTGGTCCCGGTGTGCGCCGCCGCGGCGCTGTTCCTGCTTGGTGCGGCAGCCGCCGTCGTGCTCCGGCGGAAGAAAGCCCCCGCCCCCACCAGTTGACGGTGACGGCCGTGGCGGCCACGGCATGCGGGGCCGCCGCCCAGCCCGTTGGGGCACCGCCCCCGGGGACCATTGACGGCGGTGGGGCTTCGGAGGACATTGAGGAATCCGGGACGTACGGGAACGGTCGCCACGAGGTATTCCGTCGGAGGACGGCCTGGCGTGCCGCTCAGGTGGCACGCGTTCCAAGGAGGTCGGCATGCCCAAAAAGCCCGGACTTATCGCGGCGGTTGCTGCATTGTTCTGCCTGGCCGGCGCCATGCCGGCCGGAGCATCCACGGAACCACACGGTACGCCGGGCAACGGGCCCATAGCCTTCGGCCGGGCCAATCCCCAGCTGGGAGGCGATGCGAAGAGCCTGTGGGTGGCGCGCGCCGATGGCTCGCATCAGCAGCAGCTCACCCGGGACGAGACGGGCTTCTCGGACTGGTCTCCGGACGGACGCCGGATCGCGTTCGACTTCGTCAGTGACACCGGGGTCCACATTGCCACCATGTCGCCCAACGGCAAGGGGCGCCGCTCCTTGACGTCCGCTCCGGGGGTTCAGGAAGGCCCCAAGTGGTCGCCGGACGGACGCCTGATCACCTACGACGCGTTTGCGGCCGGGCAGGATCCGTTCGCTGTTTCCATCTGGGTCATGCGTTCGGACGGTACCGACCCGCATGAACTCACGCAGGGCTTCATAGATGTGGAACCTGTCTTCTCGCCGGACGGAACAAGGATTGCGTTCGGCCGCATTACGGGAGACAGCCCGGAGGGTCAGCTGGAGGCCGTCTATGTTGTGAACGTGGACGGCACCAGGCTCCATCAGATCCTGGCTCCGCGGGCCGGTCTGGAGCATCCCGACTGGTCGCCGGACGGACGCTTCATCTCCTTCAATATTGCTCCGGAAAGCGGTTCGGCGCCGGACTCCGGAGCGATCATGGCAGTCCGCCCCGACGGGACCGGGCTTAAGGTCATCCGACCGCCGACTGACGAATTGCGGTTCTTCAAGCCCGTCTGGTCGCCCGATGGGCGCCAACTGCTAACAGGCTGCTTCGATACGACCGTAGGGAAAGACCGCATCTGCACGATCTCCGAGCAGGGTAAGGGAAAGATCCGCGTTGTCGTAGCGGGTGACACCCACGTCAACCTGCCGTCATGGGGTGCGCGGCGGAGCGGCTGAGTTCTGCACCCGCGGACATTCGGGCTGGACCGGTCTTAGCCCAGCTGGCTCTCGATGCGCTCGGCGCCTGCGGCCAGGGACGCGGCGACCTCTGCCGGATCCTGGGCAGCGCGGATATAGACGACGGCGAGAGCGGCCGGCCGTCCGCCCGGAACCCGGATCGGGACCGCGAGCGATGAGACGCCGGAGATGACCTCGTCATGGCTGGCGGCATAGCCCCGGCGGCGGGCCTCGGCCGCCTCGGCCCGGTAGGGGATGCCGGGTGCTGCGGCGGTCCATTCCTGTTCCGACATGGCCGACTGGATCGCGATGCCGGGGGCTCCGGCGCTGATCGGATGCCGGGAGCCGGGGTGCTGGACCACCGTGGCCCCGGTGTGCCGCGGATCCACGGTGACCAGGGTGACGCACTCCTCGTGGTCCCAGACGGCAACGAAGGCGCTCATCGTCAGCGCGTTGGCGAGCTGGGTGAGTTCGGGCAGGGCCGCCGTCTGCAGGTTCCGGGAAACTCCGCGGGCCAGGACGGCAAGGCCAGGTCCGGGCTGGACCCGGCCGCCGTCGTCGCGCACCAGCAGGGAGTGGTCCTCCAGCGTGCGGAGGATCCGGTAGGCGACGGAGCGGTGCACGCCCATCGCGTCGGCGAGTTCGGCGATGGTGAGCGGGTTCGGGGCGTCGGCCAGGATCTCCAGGGCGCGGATGCCGCGCGACAGCGTCTGGGACGGGGAGGCCTGCGTGCTGCCGGCGGTCGGGGTCATTGGTCCATCCTAAGTGCGGGCGGCGACGAATCCGGGATGCACCGGGCGGCCCTTGTGCTCCGACTCACGGTGCGCTAGCGTTCTATATAGGAACTATATGTTCGATTATAGAACACATACCGGACAAGTCCCAGAGCATAGCCCAGAACATTCGCCTTTGCAGTGCATGTGAAAGAGCCATCACCAGACGCAGGGATCAACGATGATTGCCAAGCCCCGCACGGAGCCTGTCCGGGTTGTTCCGGGCCGCACTGCCGCTGCGCGTGCCCACCGCTTCCGCGGCAGCCTGGGGCGGTTCGCCACCGGCGTCGCGATCGTGACCTTTGACGGCGCCACCAAGCGCCACGGCATCACCGTTAACTCCTTCACGTCGGTGTCCATGGATCCGCCCCTGGTGCTCGTGAGCATCGCCCGCGCCTCGAAGGCGCACGACGAGCTCGCCGGGCGGCCTTTCACTGTCAACATCCTTGGTGCCGAGCAGCGGCAGCTCGCGCTGCACTTCGCCGGGCGGCCCGGACCCGAGCCGCTCTGGGTCGAGGGCGAAAACGCGCCGCGGCTGTCCCGGGTGCTCGCCTATTTCGAATGCAGGCCCTGGGCGGCATACGACGGCGGCGACCACACGCTCTACGTCGGCGAGGTGACCGACTTCAACTACCGCAACGGTGATGCGCTGGCCTTCGCCAACAGCGCGTTCACCACCATTCCGGAAAGCCAGCTGGGCATGGAGGACCTGCTCTGACCCCCGCAACACGACGTGCCAACCCTGACGCTCAGTTCAACGACGACTGGAGAAACAACCATGGGTATCCGTACCGGACAGCAGTATCTGGACAAGCTCAACAACATGACGCCCCATGTGGTGATCGACGGCGAGGTTGTCAGCGAGAAGATCGCAGAGCACCCCGCGTTCCGCAACGTCGCGCGCTCCTACGCCAAACTCTTCGACATGCAGCATGACCCGCGGCACCAGGACGCGCTGACCTACACCTCGCCCACCACCGGAGACCTGGTGAATGCCTCCTTCCTGGTGCCGAAGACCGTCGAGGACCTTGAGCGCCGGCGCCGTGCCATCTCCACTTGGGCCGAATCCTCCAACGGCTTCCTGGGCCGCTCCGGCGACTACATGAACTCCTCGCTCACCGCCCTCAGCACAGCCGGGAAGTGGTTTTCCCAGGCCGACCCCAAGTTCGGCGAGAACATCCGCAACTACTACGAGTGGGCCCGGGAAAACGACATCCTCGCCACGCACACGCTGATCCCTCCTCAGGTCAACCGGTCCGTTTCCGGCTCCGAACAACTCGGCGGCCAGCTGTCGGCCCGGATTGTGGAGGAGCGCGAGGACGGCATCGTCATTACCGGTGCCCGCATGCTCGCCACCATCGCCCCGATCGCTGACGAGCTCCTGGTCTTCCCCTCCACGGTGCTCCGCGGCACGCCCGAGGATGCCCCCTACTCGTACGCCTTCGCCATCCCCAACGACACTCCGGGCCTCCGCTACCTGTGCCGCACCTCGCTGTACAACGGCGGCAGCACCCACGACGAGCCGCTGGCCTCCCGCTATGAGGAAATGGACGCCGTCGCCGTTTTTGACAACGTCTTTGTGCCCAACGAACGCATCTTTATGCTCGGCAACCCGCAGCTGTGCAACGCCTTCTACTCCGAAACCGGCGCGGGCGCCCTGATGACGCACCAGGTGGTCACCCGGACCATTGCCAAGAGCGAATTCTTCCTGGGCCTGGCCTCCGAACTCGCCGATTCGATCGGCATCGACGGTTTCCAGCACATCCAGGAGGACATCGCCGAACTGATCGTCGACGTCGAAATCGGCAAGGCGCTGGTTCGGGCCTCCGAGGCGGATGCGGAACTCAACGAGGCCGGCGTCATGCTGCCGAAGTGGTCTACGCTCAACGCCGCCCGCAACTGGTACCCCAAGGTCGCCCAGCGTTTTCCGCAGATCATCCGGAAGTTTTCCGCCTCCGGGCTGATGGCACTTCCCGGCGAAGCGGATGTCAACAGCGACGCCCGGGCAGACATCGAGATGTACCTGCAGGGCAAGTCGCTGACCGGCCCCGAGCGTGTCCGGCTGTTCAAGCTGGCCTTCGACGCCTCGGTCTCCGGCTTCTCCGGGAGGCAGTCGCTGTACGAGTATTTCTTCTTCGGCGATCCGGTCCGGATGGCCGGGGCAATGGTGAACGCCTACGACCGCGGGCCCGTCCGTGCCCGCGTCCGTGAGTTCCTGAACCGCACCGACTGACAGCCGCAATAAACTCGCCGTCCATTCTTGGCGCGGCGAGGCTTTTTCCCAGCATGTGTGCCCTATCACACATTTCATAGTATGATTCTGAATACTAACTGACCGTTCGATCAGTAAATCCAGAGGCATTCAGTTATTCACTTCGCAACCATCCCCGGGCAGGATTTCTGCCCCCAGCAACGGAGTTTCAATGACCGCAACTTCAAGTGTCGATTCTGAGGCGGGCCCCAGCAGCAAGCATGAGGAACGCAAGGTCCTCGCGGGCACGCTGGTCGGTACCACCATCGAGTGGTACGACTTCTTCATCTTTGCCCAGCTGACGGCAACGCTGCTGTCGCCGCTGTTCCTGGCTCCCCTGAACGCCTCCAACCCGGGGCTGGCGCAGATCCTGTCCTTTGCCCTCATCGGCATCAGCTTCCTGTTCCGCCCGCTCGGCGCCGTCGTCGCCGGCCACCTGGGTGACCGACTCGGCCGCAAGGCCATGCTGGTCTTCACCCTCATCATGATGGGTGCCGCCACGGCGCTGATCGGTATGCTGCCGACCTACGCCCAGATCGGTTTCTGGGCTCCGGTCCTGCTGATCCTGCTCCGTATCATCCAGGGCTTCTCCGCCGGCGGTGAATGGGGCGGCGCTGCCCTGATGGCAGTCGAACACGCTCCCAAGAGCAAGCGCGGCCTGTTCGGCGCGTACCCGCAGATCGGCGTTCCGGTCGGCATGATCCTCGCCACCGGTCTGCTGTACTTCCTCAACACGTCCATGTCCAAGGAAGACTTCGCGTCCTGGGGCTGGCGTGTGCCGTTCCTGCTCTCCATCGTGCTGATCGTCGTCGGCTACCTGATCCGCCGGGCGGTTGCCGAGAGCCCCGTCTTCAAGGAAATGCAGGAGCGCAAGGAAGAGAGCAAGGCTCCCCTCGGAGTGCTCTTCCGCAAGCACAAGAAGGCCGTCCTCTACTCGACGATGATCTTCATCGGCAACAACGCTGCCGGCTACTTGCTGATCGCGTTCTTCATCTCCTACGCCACCAAGTCCCTGAAGATGCCGACTCCGCAGATCCTGCTGGCCACCACGCTGGCGTCCTTCGGCTGGCTGATCTTCACCCTGGTAGGCGGCTGGCTGTCCGACAAGATCGGCCGCGTCAAAACCTTCCTGATCGGCTATGGCATTGTCTTCGCCTGGATGATTCCGATGTTCGCCCTGATCGACACCAAGAACATCTTCCTCTACGGCGTCGCGCTGTTCGTCCTGACCATCGGCCTGGGCCTCTCCTACGGCCCGATGTCGGCGATGTACGCGGAGATGTTCCCTGCGAACGTGCGCTACTCGGGGATCTCGATCGGCTACGCCTTCGGTGCCATCCTGGGCGGCGCGTTCGCTGCCACCATCGCGGAGGCCCTGCTCCAGGGCACCGGGTGGACCGGTTCCATCGGGATCTACATCATGATCCTCTGCGTCATCTCCGCGGTCGGCGTCCTGCTGGCCGGGGAGACCAAGGGCCGCGCGCTCGGCGCCAGCCACCACGCGCCGGCCGCCACGGCCAAGCACTAGTCACCAAACAGACAGAAGGGCACGGACCGCTCGGTCCGTGCC